>NZ_BMPP01000076.1 GCF_014647655.1 Deinococcus malanensis | reverse complement strand
GGTGCTCTGGTGCAGGAAGTCACGCAGACGCCCCTGACTCCTTCTGTTCAGGTCACGCCCGCTGCCCTGCCTGCTCAGGCAAGTGCCGAGATGCTGCCCTCCCTCGACGTGCGTGAGCTGTGCCGGGGGTTGCCGCCTACGCTGGCTGGAGAAGTCCTGGCGACGGTGGACCAGCTGGAAGCGGTGGCAGTGCAGGCTCGCGCGAGCAACGACACCCGCCGCGCCTTCGACGCCCGGCAGGGCTTGAGCGACTATCTGCCTGAAACGGTGCGGGCTTGGAAAGCCCAGCGTGATGACGAGCGCGACCCCAATGAACTCGCCCGGGCACTGACGCAGATTCTGCGTGTGGCGGGTTCCGAGACCTCCTCCAGGGACAGCGTGCTGCGGGCGTGGGAAACCCAGCAACGCTTTCTGGAGGCCCGGACAGGAAAGAATGCCGGTGACACGGAGGAGCAGTGAACTGCTTGTAACGGTTTCGTACGGTGGCGACTCAATTCGAGAAG
>NZ_BMPP01000075.1 GCF_014647655.1 Deinococcus malanensis | reverse complement strand
GAGGGTGCTGGCGAGGCTGCTGGCGAGAGTAAGGAGGAACGTCCGTTCCGCTTCGGTAATGTCGTGATGCTCGAGGAAGCCGAGGGTGAGGACCCCGAGGGTCCGTCCGTCCGCCCGGAGAGGAATGAACGCCAGCGTTTGCGATGGTGAGTGCTGGAGGGATGCGAGGTGCGGGTAGCGTGCGGCGAACGCTTCGTACGGCAACACCAGCGGTTCACCCGTCCGCAGTACCTCCCGGACGGGCACGTCAGCGTCTTCAGGCAGCACACGAAACGCGTCAAGTGTTGTTTCGGGGAAGCCGAAGGTGCCGACGAGGTGGAGTTCGCCGTCGCGCACGAGGGTGAGGCTGGCTCGCGGAGCGTGCAGAACGCGCGCACTATCGGGCAAGACGGCCAGGACGTCGGAGAGGTGCTTCGCGTCGGAGAGCCTGGTCGTGATGAGGCGGAGCACCGTGAGGCGTGCTTCGGTGTCCTTCGAGGCGTGAATGTCGTGGAGAGTGCTGACCATGTACGCGAGGTGTTCCTCGTGGAACGTCGG
>NZ_BMPP01000074.1 GCF_014647655.1 Deinococcus malanensis | reverse complement strand
CTTCCGGACAGGCTTTTACGCCGCCGCGGTGCTGCGCCGCCGCGACGGCGAACCGCTGGGCTTCCTGTACCTGCTGCGGCAGGATCCCCGTACCTTCGAACGCCAGCACTACCAGGCGTTCCTGGACGCCATCTGCCTGGCCTCGGATTATCTGGTGCAGCAGCAGCTCCTCAAACGTGCCATTCAAGTCGAGGCCCGGTTGCTGCCGTTCGAAAGCAGTGTCGAGGTGTTCACCGACGCCGTGATCGTCTACAACGATGCGGGCCTTGTGACCTGCGCCAACCCGGCTGCCGAGCAGTTGTTCGGCGCGCCGGTGAATGAGCTCGAAGGCCAGCTCCTCACGGCCCTGATTCCCGGTGGGCCGGACGTCCTGCCCAGCCCAGACGCAGAGACCTGGCAGCTCGGACACGTCGAGGGCCGCACCCGTAAGGGTGGGGTGCTCCAGCTGGACATCGCAAGCCGCCAGATGCAGGTGGAGGACGCGCACTACACCCTGCTGATCCGCGATATGAGTGACCTGAACGAGAACATCGCGGCGCTCGCGCAGAGTCAGTTGCACGC
>NZ_BMPP01000073.1 GCF_014647655.1 Deinococcus malanensis | reverse complement strand
CGTCATTCATCACGACCCGCTCGGTCAGTTCCAGCTCCAGGCACGACGCCGGCAGCCCGGTCTCACGTAAGGTCTCAGCCACCATGTCCACGAAGTCCGGGCGCTCGAACTGAAGCGCGGACACGTTCACCGCAATGCGGCCCACTGAATGACCCTGGCGCAGCCACTCGACCCCCTGCCGGCAGGCTTCCTGAAGCACCCACGCACCAATCGGCACGATCAGACCTGTTTCCTCCGCCACCGGGATGAACTGTGCGGGGGAAACCAATCCCAGATCAGGATGATGCCAGCGCAGCAACGCTTCCACGCCGACCAGCGAGCGGTCCTCCAGCCTGACTTGCGGCTGGTAATGCAGTTCGAGTTCTTTAAGCTCAATGGCGCGGCGCAGGTACGTGGCGAGATGCAGCCGCAGGGATGCCTGACGGTTCATTTCCGGCTCGAACACCGCGTACCCGAGTTTGCGCTGCTTGGCACGGTACATCGCCATATCCGCATGCCGCTGCAACGATTCGGGATCCCGGCCACCGTGTGGGTAGGCGCTGATCCCAATGGAGACACCGATAAACAGTTCACGCC
>NZ_BMPP01000072.1 GCF_014647655.1 Deinococcus malanensis | reverse complement strand
GTGATGAGGCGGAGCACCGTGAGGCGTGCTTCGGTGTCCTTCGAGGCGTGAATGTCGTGGAGAGTGCTGACCATGTACGCGAGGTGTTCCTCGTGGAACGTCGGTTGGCTTTTCACGCAGTGCTGGCGGTAGATGCCGTTGTTGGTGCGGAGGCGCAGGTCGTGGTTGGTGGGGTACCTGTCGAGCCGTGCTCGTGACCAGAAGTCGAGAGCGTGTTCGCGGTCATCGGGGTGAATGAGGTCAGTGAAGCCCCACCCGAGGAGCGCGTCGGCATCGAGCCCACAGTGCTGGACGAGGGCGCGGTTGACGAAGATCGTCGCGCCGTTGACATCGCTCACGTACGCGGGGAGCGGCAGGGCGTCCACCGACATCACGCCGTACAAGCAGGCCCATCAGACCCTGCTCAATGGTCACGCTGTACTGGACCATCAGATCGAGAGTGGCACCGCCCGCGTCCGGGCCCTGAACGATGAACTCGAACAGGTCGTCACGTCCGTGCTTCAGGAACTGTACCTGCCGGCCTCCCGCGTCATGAGTGCCCTGGGCCTGCTGCGTCAGGCTCTCGGCGACCGGATCGACGACGTGGAGAAGCCCGTGTT
>NZ_BMPP01000071.1 GCF_014647655.1 Deinococcus malanensis | reverse complement strand
GACCTGCACGAGGTGATCCAGGATCATGCGCAACGTGAGGGAAAAATCCATCCCGGAGCTGATGGCCTGGTCGATGTCACGCATTCCATTGAGCTGGCGCACCTGGTGCTGCAAGCCACTGTTCAGCTCCCGGATTCGCATTTCGGACGACAGCCGATGCGTGATGTCGCGGGCCACGCAGTACATGTTCGGATCCCCTGGAAGCACGACCGCAGCCCACTCCAGCCACACGACCGTGCCGTTTTTCCGGAAGTACCTGTTCTGAAAGGCCGTCGTTGGGGTGCCACCCGTGATGAGGTCGTCCTCCCTGGCGGTGACCTCCCGGTCATCCGGATGGACCAGCTCCTGATAGGGGCGGCCGATCAGTTCCTGCGGGGTATACCCCAGAATCTCGGTACTTGACGCACTCGCCGTCAGGAAGCGTCCCTCCGCGTCGAAGGACGTGATGAGGTCCAGCGACATGTCCAGCGTGCGCTGTAAGTCCGTGGCCAGTTGCCGGTAGCGTTCCTCGCTTTCTTCCATGGCCCGCCGGGCACGGTTCTCATTGGTCATGTCCTGGACCAGGCTGATCACGCACGGATCGCCTGCAATCTCAATCGGAACGAA
>NZ_BMPP01000070.1 GCF_014647655.1 Deinococcus malanensis | reverse complement strand
AGGCGGCGCAGCGTTTCCGTTCGGTCGGCAGGTCCACGGGCATGACGTCGCGCCATGGGTTCAACGTACCTCGTCAAGCTCCCTTTGCCGTCGTAGAAAAAAAAGGTCGCTGAGGGCGCCACACTGGTCTACCTGGGTGAGGTGGGCTTGGCGATGAAGGGCGTGCGCAGGCACACCTGGAACACCAGGGGCGTCACGCCCCTGGTGACCGTGCCCGCAAACTGGGAGAAGCTTTCGACCATTGGGGCGATCACCTCGAGTGGGCAGTTCTTCCAGAACACGAAAAAGGGCTCCATTCGGAGTGGAGATGTCATCCGTTTTTTGGAGCATGTGTTGGGGCAATTTGTTGGGGAACTCGTGGTGGTGCTGGACAATGCTGGGATTCATCAGGCCAAAGCGGTGCAGACGTTCGTGGCTTGCCACGAACGTCTCTCACTGGTGTACTTCCCGCCGTATGCTCCGAAACTGAGCCCCATCGAGCTTGTCTGGGCGTACGTGAAGCGCCATGTCCTGGTGACGTGACCCCTAATTCTCGGTCCACTCCGGTTGCGACAAGATGGGCAATCCGGAGGGGCAATGAAAGGGAAACGGTATACCGAGCAACAAATTCTGGAGATC
>NZ_BMPP01000069.1 GCF_014647655.1 Deinococcus malanensis | reverse complement strand
CTCACCATGAAGGCGGCATGAATGCTGCCGCCAGAGGTCATGCCAGCAATCAGGAGTACTTCCGGGTTGAGGACTCGCGTTCCCAGGGTGGAACGCTCAGGCAGGTTCGTGCAGCACGATCTGCGCGAGGAAATTCTCCAGACCTTGAGTGACCGGGTAGAGCGGATACGACAGCCAGCCCCAGGCGTCCTCGGAGCGGTGCTCCACGCTCGCGGGATGAACCGTGCGAAGTCCAAAGACCCATCTCTCTACCTCTGCGCCGTATGCCCCGCCAGCACGAGGCGCGCGGCATGCTCACCGGACTGCACCGCACCCTCCAGAAGGCCGCCCTCCAGTGGCGACGTTTCTGCCCCAGCCCAGAACAGGCGGCCGTCCAGTGCCGGTTCGCGCAGCAGTGTATGGCCGTACGCCGGGAACACCTTTGGCGGCGCCTCATCCTGAGCGGTACTCGACAGCCGCTCCCGGGTCCAGTCCACCTCGTCGTAGGAGCGTGGCAGCAGCGCTGCCGGTCCGAACAGGCGCCCGAGTTGTTCCATCACCAGGTGCTGCCGTTCCTGCCGAGGAGCGCGGCGCACCTCCGCATGCGCGGTGAAGAAACCAAACAGGGCGCCCGCCCCGCCGTCCGCGGGCGAGGCGTC
>NZ_BMPP01000068.1 GCF_014647655.1 Deinococcus malanensis | reverse complement strand
CCAGGGGGAACACCATGAAGACCAAGAAACTTCACGCCATCACGCTTTCTGCCACCATGCTCCTCGCCGCCTGCGGACAGCAGGCCAACAGCCCCCAGGCCCAGCCTCAGCAGGGTGCAGCCAAGCCCACCCCCAGCAAGATCAGCAGCCTGGCCACCAAGGGCAAGAAAAAGATCGTCGAGCCGGCCCCGACCACCCCGGTGAGCGCCTGCACCGCGCTGTACTCCACCGACCAGGCCAACGCCACCACCACCAACGCCGTCATCGATCCCAGCATCGCTTACGACGGCGCGGTCGGCACGCTGATCCTGTCGTTCAACTTCGACGACGCCGTGACGCCGGCTGTTGACTTCATCACCAGCAAACTCGGGATCAAACTCGGCGACGGCCTGGGTGCCTTCGGTGAACTGCCGATGGTCGCCGTGCAGGCGCCGATTACCCGCGAGCTGGTCAGCACCCTCAAGACCAACCTGCAGCAGTACGGCCTGCTGTCGATCTACCAGGACCGCCCCCTGGAGTACTTCCTGGACCAGAGCGTCGCCTACATCAAGGGTGACTCGGCACGCACCGCCTTCAAGACCACCGGCAAGGGTGTGGGCGTGGCTGTGATCGACTCGGGCGTGGACGGCACCCACGGTGACTTCCCCAACATGGTCAAGAACGTCAAGAT
>NZ_BMPP01000067.1 GCF_014647655.1 Deinococcus malanensis | reverse complement strand
CGGCATCGGGACGGCCCAGATCGCGTGGAACCAGAACATCAACGAGGCGTTCAAGAGCGCGGGTGAGGACCTGATCAACATGTATGCGTCGTCGGGCAGGCCCGGGGCGCCGATCCTGATTCACGACAACTACCTGCAGGGGTCGTACCCGAACAATCCACTGACGGACGGACACTCGGGTGGGGGGATTTTGCTGGGGGACGGGACGGTGTCGGTGGCTTCGAACAACGGCTACCAGTATGCGTACAACAATCAGGTGGTGTCGACGACCAACTATGGACTGGGGATCATCGGGGGGACGGGCAACCGCATCGAGAACAACCGGGTGATTTCGAGTGGACGCACGCCGGATGGGACGCGGATTGCGGCGCAGAACGTGGGGCTGTACGTGTGGGACATGTACAACACCGGCACGATGTTCTCCAACAACGTGATGCAGAACAATGTGTCGGGCTGGACCAAGGTAGCGGCGGATGGGGGCCTGTCGAACAACAACTGGTGGTTCCCCAACGGGACGACGAACGGAACGCTGGTGCAGAACAACACCTCGCTGGGCACGCAGACCCTGAGCAGTGAGCAGGCCGAGTTTGCCCGCTGGCAGGACAAGCTCTCGGCCGCAGGCATCTCCATCGGTGCCCGCTGAACCCAGCGCGGTGAACTGACACCTACACCTGTGAACTGACCGTGCCCCGGGAGCCTCTGGCTTCCCGGGGCCCAC
>NZ_BMPP01000066.1 GCF_014647655.1 Deinococcus malanensis | reverse complement strand
GATGACCTGCCGGTGATCAAGGGCAGCGCACTGCAGGCCCTCGAAGCGCTGCAGGGCAACCCCAAGACCGCCCGCGGCGAGAACAAGTGGGTCGACAACATCTGGGAACTGCTCGACGCGGTTGACAGCTACATCCCCACCCCCGAGCGTGACCTTGACAAGACCTTCCTGATGCCGGTCGAAGACGTCTTCACCATCACCGGACGCGGCACCGTGGCTACCGGCCGTGTGGAGCGCGGAGTCGTCAAGATCCAGGACGAAGTCGAGATCATCGGTCTGCGCGACACCAAAAAGACCACCGTCACCGGCGTGGAAATGCACCGCAAGCTGCTCGACAGCGGCATGGCCGGCGACAACGTGGGCGTGCTGCTGCGTGGTGTGGCGCGTGATGACGTCGAGCGTGGCCAGGTGCTGGCCAAGCCCGGCAGCATCAAGCCGCACACCAAGTTCGAAGCCAGCGTCTACATCCTGTCCAAGGATGAAGGTGGACGTCACAGCGCGTTCTTCGGTGGCTACCGCCCCCAGTTCTACTTCCGTACCACCGACGTGACCGGCATCGTGGAACTGGCCGAAGGCGTCGAAATGGTCATGCCCGGTGACAACGTCACCTTCACCGTCGACCTGATCAAGCCCATCGCCATGGAAGAAGGTCTGCGCTTCGCCATCCGCGAAGGTGGCCGTACCGTCGGCGCCGGCGTCGTCTCCAAGGTCCTGGAGTAA
>NZ_BMPP01000065.1 GCF_014647655.1 Deinococcus malanensis | reverse complement strand
AGGCGATGTATCAGGCCAAGGCCGCAAGACGAGCCTGGGCGCAGAACATTCCTTTCGCGCTGTACCCGCTTGAGATGGACGTGATGACGGGAGAGTGGAAACCTGCGGCTCCTTCTTCCCCCCAATCAACCAGGTAACGCCCCAGGACCGTTCCTTTCATCGCCTGGCCAGCTGTCTTCTCCAGCTGTGGGACGCTTCAGGATGGTTCGGTACTCACTCTGCTGCACCAGAAAGCGAGCGTTCGATGCACGACGTCCGTGTATGCCTCCACACCCATGGGTTTGGTGATGTAGTCCGTGGCCCCCGCTAGCAGGCAATTGTGCACGTCCGCCTCGGCTCCCGAGCCGCTGAAGACCAGCACCGGCAGCTCCCGGAACGCCTCGTCCTGCCGCAGGACGGTCAGGACTTCCACGGCGTCCATGCGGGGCGTGTGTCCATCCAGCAGAACGACGTGCGGTCGGGGAACCCGTTCATACGGCGCCTGACGGTGCAGGAACGCCAGGGCATCCACGCCGTCCGTGACGACGTGCAGCGTCACGTGAGGGTGGAAGTCTTCCAGGACGTCTTCCATCAGCAACACATCGGACGGGCTGTCTTCCACCATCAGGACGTGGAACATCGCGGTTCACCCCCGGGCTGGGTGTGACGGTCAGGGCGAGACGGGAAACTGCTTACTGGTCGAACCTGCCTTCCGGCAAGCATTTCCCTCACCAGGAAGGTCTGGACGGGGTAGTCCGCTTCTCTGAAGCTGCACGGGGCACCCCTGAGCATG
>NZ_BMPP01000064.1 GCF_014647655.1 Deinococcus malanensis | reverse complement strand
TATTGATCACGGCGTAGGTTTGCACCCATCAGGTGTTGTGGGAGGTCTACATACCGGACACGTTGCCACGCGCCAGTCAGCTTCTCCTTCAAAGCCATCAAGGTGCAAGCGCAAAAATTCCCCAGGACATGGCGCTTCACATACGCCCACACCAGCTCAATAGGGTTCAGCTCGGGAGCATACGGCGGCAAATACACCAGTGACAGGCGTTTGTGGCTCGCCACAAACGCCTGCACGGCTTTGGCCCGATGGATGCCCGCATTGTCCAGCACCACCACAAGCTCCCCAGGCACATGGCGCAGGAGGTGCTGAAAAAAGTGGACCACATCCCCACTGCGGATTGCACCTGTCTTGGTGTTCTGCAAGAACTGCCCACCCGACGTGATCGCCCCAATGGTGGAGAGCTTCTCCCAGTTCGCGGACCCCTTTCAGGGCAAACCCCACCTCATCGAGGTAGACGAGCGTGGCGCCCTCAGCAACCTTTTTTTTCCAACTCTGGAGACACCTGTTCCTTCCAGCTGGCGATCCGAAGTTCATTGCGTTCTGCCGCCCGACCATCGGGCATCTGCGGGGTTAAAGCCCAACCGGCGCAGGATGTGCCGGACATGGTCATGGTGGTACCAGACATCGAAGTGCCGGCCAATCAATTCGCTGACACGGCGGGTCGTCCAGGTTTCATCCCCAAAGCCGTGATGCACAGCACCCTCCCTCCGGAGGGTGCGCAACTGCTCCCCTTGCTCTGCCGTGAGCCGTGAGGCTGGACCGCTGGCCACCGTGGCCTGAAG
>NZ_BMPP01000063.1 GCF_014647655.1 Deinococcus malanensis | reverse complement strand
ACACGACGAGTCAGTTTGGGAAGTCGAAGGCGGCGGTGATCAGCGAGGGGCAGGTAAAGCTGAACTTCACCGACGTGGCGGGCTGCGACGAGGCCAAGCAGGACCTGCAGGAAGTGGTCGACTTTCTGCGCCACCCCGAGCGCTACCACCAGCTCGGCGCCCGCATTCCCCACGGCCTGCTGCTCGTCGGCCCCCCCGGCTCCGGCAAGACCCTGCTCGCCAAGGCCGTCGCCGGTGAGGCCCGGGTCCCGTACTTCTCCCTCTCCGGCTCAGACTTCGTTGAGATGTTCGTGGGTGTGGGCGCCGCCCGGGTGCGCGACCTGTTCGAGCAGGCCCGCAAACACGCCCCCTGCATCGTCTTTATCGACGAGATCGACGCGGTGGGCCGCAAACGCGGGTTGAATGTCCAGGGTGGCAACGACGAACGCGAACAGACCCTCAACCAATTGCTGGTGGAAATGGACGGCTTCGCCTCGGGGCAGGAGGTGATCATCCTGGCGGCCACCAACCGCCCGGATGTGCTCGACGCCGCGCTGCTGCGCCCGGGACGCTTCGACCGGC
Organism: Deinococcus malanensis; assembly: GCF_014647655.1. NCBI lineage: Bacteria > Thermotogati > Deinococcota > Deinococci > Deinococcales > Deinococcaceae > Deinococcus > Deinococcus malanensis. The sequence goes on along the minus strand of NZ_BMPP01000063.1, from coordinate 338 downwards.
AGGTGGTGGTCGATGCCCCCGACGTGCGGGGCCGCGAGATGATCCTGCGCATCCACGCCCGCAAAAAGCCGCTGGACCCCTCGGTGGACCTGGGAGTGATCGCCCGGCGCACCGCTGGCATGGTGGGCGCGGAACTGGAAAACCTGCTGAACGAGGCGGCCTTGCTGGCGGCGCGGGCCGGACGCACCCGGATCGTGGGGCGGGATGTGGAGGAAGCCCGAGACCGGGTGCTGATGGGCCCCGAACGGCGCAGCCTGGTGGTCCGGGAAGCCGACCGCAAGGTCACCGCCTACCACGAGGTCGGTCACGCCCTCGCTGCTCAACTCCTCCCGTACGCC
>NZ_BMPP01000062.1 GCF_014647655.1 Deinococcus malanensis | reverse complement strand
CTTATTGATCTCGGCGTAAATTATCATTGTTATACTGAGCGGGTATGTCTGGTTGGAAGCCCTCAAAGCTCACCCGTGCCCAGCAGGAAGAACGCCGGCTCGCCGCAAAAGAATGGCTGCAACAAGGCACCTTCTCTCGCCAGGCGATCGCAGAGCACTTCGGGGTGTCCATCCACACGGTCGGCACTTGGGTCACGCGGCTCAACCAGCAGCGCACCCTCGAGGCAACCGTCGCGACCGGACGTCCCAGCCGATTGACGGACGAACAGCGCGAACAGATCCGAACTCTCCTGCGGGAGGGTTCACGTCATCACGGCTACCCAGATGAAAGCTGGACGACGTCCCGCGTGCGGGACGTGATCGGTAGCCACCTGGGCATCTGGTATCACCGTGATCATGTCCGCAAGCTGCTTCATGCCCTGGGCTTCACACCACAGATGCCAGATGGACGGGCCGCAGAACGCAACGAATTCCGGATTGCCAGCTGGAAAGAACAGGTGGCCCCGGAGTTGAAAAAAAAAGGTCGATGAGGGCGCCACACTGGTGTACCTGGATGAGGTGGGGTTTGCGATGAAGGGCGTGCGCAGGCACACCTGGAACACCAGGGGCGTGACGCCCCTTGTGACCTTGCCCGCGAACTGGGAGAAGCTTTCGACCATTGGGGCGATCACCTCGGGGGGACAGTTCTTCCAGAACACGAAGAAGGGCTCGATTCGGAGTGGAGATGTGATTCAGTTTTTCGAGCATGTGTTGCGCCATGTGACCGGGAACTTGGTGGTCGTGCTGGACAATGCTGGCATTCATCGCGCGAAAGCCGTGCAGACGTTCGTGGCTTGCCACGAACGTCTCTCACTGGTGTACTTACCGCCGTATGCGCCGGAGCTCAACCCCATCGAGCTGGTGTGGGCGTACGTCAAGCGTAATGTCCTGGGGAACTTCTGTGCTTCCAACGTGGAGGAGCTCAAGGCCCGGTTGATCAGCGCTTGGCAGCGTGTACGATACATCCAGCTTCCACAGCACTTGATGGACTCAAACTTATGCCGAGATCAATA
>NZ_BMPP01000061.1 GCF_014647655.1 Deinococcus malanensis | reverse complement strand
TGAGGTTGTGCCGGTTTTGCGTACTTCAAGTTAAGCGGCGGCTGGCTGTCTGGCAAGATGGTGGGCTTCGAACTCGGCAGGGCTGAGATACCCAAGGGTCGAGTGACGGCGTTTGCGGTTGTACCAGACCTCCAGGAACACAAAAATTCGCTGCTGGGCTTCCATCCGAGTGACATAGCCGGCCCCATCCGTCTCCTCGCGCTTCAAGGACGAAAAAAAGCTCTCCACCACCGCGTTGTCGTAACAGTCTCCCTTGCGACTCATGCTGCACGTCATGCCCATCGACCTCAGCGCCTGTTGGTACCTCCGGCTGGCATATTGGCTGCCCCTGTCCGAATGCTGAATCACGCCCGGCTCGGGGCGGCGCGTCTGATACGCCATCCGCAAGGCAGACAGCGGCAGATCAGTCGTCAGGCGGCTTCCCATCGCCCAGCCCACCACCCTCCGTGAATACAGGTCCATCACCACCGCCAGGTACAGCCAGCCTTCCCTGGTGGGCACATACGTCATGTCGCTGGCATACACCGTGTTGGGAGCCTTTACGACGAAGTTGCGCTCCAACAGATTCTCGGCCAGGGGAAAGGCATGATCCGAGTTCGTGGTGCTTTTGTACTTCCGCTTGCCTTTTCCGCGCAGCCCAGCCTGACGCATCACTCGGCCCACCCGGCGTCTGGAACACACCACGCCCTGCGCCCGCAGCTCCACGTGAATCCGAGGGGCGCCATAGCGCCCCTGACTGGCCTGATGCGCCTCATGGACTTTCTCCAGCAATTCCTGGTCGTTGTCTGCTCGGGTGTGCGGTCTGATTCGCCACGAGTGATATCCGCTCTCAGTCACGCCCAGCACACGGCACAGCACCCGTAAGGGGAACTGCTGGCGCATGACGTGGATGAAAGGGTATTTCACCTGGTGTGCTTCGCGAACCAGACCGCCGCCGACTTTAAAATCTCACGCTCCTGACGTAAAAGTTCGTTCTCGCGCTTCAGGCGTTTGATTTCTTCCTGTTCAGGAGTCAGCCGTGCTTTCCCGTGTCCTGGAAACGCCAGTGATCCGTGCTGATCAGCGGCACTCAGCCACTTCTGCAGGGTCGATCGACAGATTCCGAGGTCCTTGGCGATGCCTTC
>NZ_BMPP01000060.1 GCF_014647655.1 Deinococcus malanensis | reverse complement strand
TGACGTGACCCCTAATTCTCGGTCCACTCCGGTTGCGACAAGATGGGCAATCCGGAGGGGCAATGAAAGGGAAACGGTATACCGAGCAACAAATTCTGGAGATCCTTGGACAGGTCGAGGCTGGTCAACCGCTGGCTGAACTCACGCGGCTCCATGGCGTCGCGGCCAGTACCATTCACCGTTGGAAAGCGAAGTATGGGGGGATGACGAAAGACGAAACCAAACGGTTTCGTGTCCTGGAAGAGGAAAATCGTCGTCTGAAGAAGCTGGTGGCCGACCTTTCGCTGGACAACCAGGTCCTCAAGGAGGTGGTCGCAAAACAGTGGTGACCCCGGACGCAACGCCACAATCCCAGACGCCGATGAAGCGGGAGATGGTGGGGTTTGTCCGGCAGCGCTTTGCGGTGTCCGAACGGCGGGCGTGTCGCCAGCTGGGCTTCTGGCGCTCTACCCAACGACACCACAGCCCTGGAGAGGAAAAAGACGAGGCCTTGAAGACCCGGCTGCGGGAGTTGGCAGGTGAACGACCTCGTTTCGGATACCGTCGCCTCCATGTGCTGCTGGGGCGCGAAGGGCACCGGGTGAATCACAATCGGGTCTACCGGATTTATCGGGCTGAAGGGCTGGCTGTGCGTCGAAAAATCCGTAAGAAGCTGACCGCAGGAGAACGGCTGCACAAACCTCTGGTTTGTGCAGCCAATCAGCGCTGGAGCATGGATTTCATGTCCGACCACCTGGCCTCAGGTCAACGCTTCCGGGTTTTGAACGTGGTGGACGACTTTACCCGGGAATGCCTGCTCATGCATGTCGGTACCTCGATCACTGGCGCAGATGTCGCCCGATTGCTGAGCGGCGTGCTGGCTGAGCGCGCTCAGCCAGCCATGATTCTGACTGACAATGGTCCGGAATTTGTTGGAAAAGCCCTGGATCAATGGGCCCACGAACGTGGCATCTTCCACCACTTCAACCGCCCGGGCAAGCCCATCGAGAACGCCTACATCGAGAGCTTCAATGGCCGGGTCCGGGACGAGTGTCTGAATCTCCACTGGTTTCAAACCCTGTCCCAGGCGCGCCTGATCGTGGCGGCGTGGCACCAGGATTACAACCAGGTTCGTCCGCACAGCTCTCTGGACAACCACGCACCTCAAACGTTCGCCCGCCTGGAGCGGGCAGGCTGAGTTACGATTCGAT
>NZ_BMPP01000058.1 GCF_014647655.1 Deinococcus malanensis | reverse complement strand
CTATGACGGCAAAGGGAGCTTGACGAGGCGCTCCTCGAGATCCAGCAAGTAGGGTTCGGGATCACGCCGGAAGCGTAACTGCTTGCGGCGCCGCTCATGGCGCCCATCCAGTTCGGAGCGCAGCGTCTGCCAAGCCACGACACACCGCGGCATCAATCCTGCTGGCGCAGGGGGTTGCTGCCGCGACCCGAAGGCGGCAATCAGGCGCACCTGTCCGCGAATGACCGTACTTGGTGACGCTGCTTTCCGTCCTGTGACGCGCCGCTCGTGGTACCGAGCGGCGCCAAACCACTGTTCGAGATCGTTGTTCGTTCTTGGGATGTCCGCGAGTCTATAGGTGTGAAACAGCGCGGGTCCATAGCTGTCCGTGACTTTCAAGAAGTGCCGCAGCGCGCCCTGCAGTTGGTTGGGTTGGTCAGCCAAGGTTCGCATGCGGTCCATCACGCGGGAGAAATGCACTTTTACCCGCTCAGCGCACCCGTCTTCGGCGTTGTCCAACACCTGGGCGGCCTGTGACACCAAGCGGTAGGCCTGGTCAATGGGCGCCCAGTCCACACCGTGCCCTGCAAGGGCACGGGACACCAGACGGTGCAGAGCGCCGAGCGCCGGATCTACGGACTCGTCAGCCCCTTTTTTGTGGTGATCACCCGGTGGAGGGAGGTGTGGACCTGCTGAATGCGCTGGTGAAGTTTCAAGCCATTGGCCGCCAGGGGCGGCCGACCGTCATCGGTCAGCGCACTCCGAACCGCCAGGCAATACTCGGAGATGGCCAGCGCATGCGTGTCGGTGCGGCCTTCCAGGACACGTTCCAGTTTCCGAATGCCTCGCAGGTGTCGTTTGAGTTGGACTTTGGCGTGACGGTCGGCTTCAAAGACAGGGCGGGCCGCTTCACGCAGGAAGTGAAACTGACAGAGCTGATGGGGAACACCGGGCAGGACGTGTGCTACGGCATTCCGAATAGATACCTGTCCGTCACTGATCACACCGACGATGGGGAGGCGCTCTCCGAGCGCTTCCCTGACATGCCGCAGTAGGGGCACCAGATCAGCCTCACGGCTGCCCAGCAGGGCTTGCGCGAGGAGAATCTCGCCCGACAGGACATCACGGATCACCCAGAGCACTTCATGGCCAACATCGGGTTGCAGCCCGTCGATGGCGAGCACCACGCGCTCCTGAGGCTCAAGAAGGCTTCGAAGGCGTGAGGAGTCGCCCAGACGCAGTGCCAGGAGTTCTTCGTACCGGTGAAGCAGATGGGTGACGTTGCGCTCACTGATCTCCACGTGCCGGTCCAGCAGCGCCTGATGAATTTCGGGGACCGTCTGATGTTCGCTGTACCGGAGGGCACCGATCAGCGCGAGGATGTCAAATCCGTATTCAAAGCGTGGCAAGGCCAGCGCCCCTTCGGCCTCGGGCCGAAGGGGCTTGCGCAGGAGGGAACAGTCGGGCTGACGGCAGCGCCGAATCTTGAGGATGTAGCGCACCGCCCCTTCGAGCGTGATGAGGCGACGGCTGTTGTGGTACGCAAGATAGGTTTGACGGCCACACGCTGGGCACGCACTGTCAAGGCGGCGCAGCGTTTCCGTTCGGTCGGCAGGTCCACGGGCATGACGTCGCGCCATGGGTTCAACGTACCTCGTCAAGCTCCCTTTGCCGTCGTAG
>NZ_BMPP01000057.1 GCF_014647655.1 Deinococcus malanensis | reverse complement strand
CGTTCCTCGCTTTCTTCCATGGCCCGCCGGGCACGGTTCTCATTGGTCATGTCCTGGACCAGGCTGATCACGCACGGATCGCCTGCAATCTCAATCGGAACGAAGGAAACGAAGCAGTCGTAAATCTGCCCTGATTTGCCGCGCAGGCTCACAGTCCGCTTCCGGGCCGTGTTTCCATTGGCCATCTCTCGCAGGGCGTTCAGGCGCTCAGTGTCATCGACCCACAGGTTCAGCTCGGACGCTGGTTGACCGATGAGCTCATCCCGGATGTACCCGGTGAGGTCCTCGAAGGCCGGGTTGACATCCAGGAAGACCCGGTCGCTCAGGCGGGTCAGGGCCACAGGCATGGGGCTGGCCGCGAAGATCCTGGAGACGCGCTGTTCACTTCTCTGGAGGGCGACCTGCGCCTGATGATGTTCAGTGACGTCGCGGGTAATCACGGAGACGCCGTCCTCCGCGGGGTAGGTGGTGACTTCAACCCATTTCTGAATTTCGCTCGAGAATGCGGTTTCCCGTTGTGGGGATGAGGCGTCCCTGGCGCGGAGGATGCTTTGACCGAGTGGGGTGAGCGGAGCCGTAGGAAATACGTCTATGAGCCGGTGCCCGACAAGATCTGTGGGCGTCCGTCCAGCGATCGCGGCGCCAGATCCGTTCACGTACGTAATAACGCCGTCCTGGTCCAGCGACGTGACCCCATCCGTCACCCGGTCGAGCGTGGAGGAAAGCACCCTGGCACTCTGCGCGGCACTCTGTCTGGCTTCTTCACGGGTCGTCACATCATTCTGGAACCCGAGGTAGTGTGTCACCTGACCTGCGGCATTCCTGACGGGACTCAAGGTGAGCTCATTATGGAAGAGGGTGCCATCCCGGCGGTAGTTGCGCAGAACCACGGTGACACTCTGTCCTTCCTTGATCGCCTCGCGAATCTCCGCGACTCCGGGCTGCTCATGCTCATCGCCTTGCAGGAAGCGACAGTTCCGACCCAGGATGTCGGCCTGACGGAAGCCGGTCAGCCGCTCGAACGCCGGGTTGGCGTACACGATCGGGTGGTCTTCCTGAAGCGCATCGGTGATCACGACACCGACCACGCACGCGTGCAGTGCGTCGGTCAGGAGGGACGAAGGAAGTGCCGATGGCGCCATGGGGGGGATCTCCTTCAGGTCGGAATCGTGGGGAAGGTGATTCGTGTGTGGCGCGGGCCTCGCCCCGCAGTCAGGACCTCGGTTCGGGTGTGCTGAACGTCAGGCTCCGGCCCTGGGACGATGGTCCAGAGTACCCTCTAAGCGCCCCTGTCGGCTCTGGGGCAGAGGGGTCTGAATAAACGTTCAACGTTCCGTGACACGGCCTTATCGCTGTCATTCTGAACCCTGGTGATGACGCCATGCCTTCGCCCCGTTCGGGCTGAATGCACTTGGGTAAAGGTGCCAGGAGCGGTGGAACGGACCGGCTGGCGACTCACGTCGCGGAATGACATCTCTCCCTGCTTCACGCCGAAGAGGACATCGGCAGTGACGGGCCATCAGAATGAGGCTACCATCCTGGACGACCAGGAAGCGTTCCCTGACGTGCTCGTGCAGGCCATGAACGCCGCGACGAACGGCATCATCGTGACTCGTAGCGAGGAGGATCACCCCATCGTGTACTGCAATCCCGCGTTCGAGCAGCTCACGGGGTACCAGGTCAGCGAGATCCTCGGGCGCGACTGCCGTCTCCTGCAAGGCGAAGCCACCGACCCTGCGACCCGCTCGCGTCTTCAGCAGGCCGTGCAGGAGTAGTACCCAGCGTCAGTTGTTCGGTTCCTGACTGTCTGGGTCGAACAACGACATGACGTCCTGATCATGCATCTGCGTGACTGGCTCCTCACCGGCGGGCCCAGGGTCCGGCCCTACAGGAGCGACTGGGGCTTTCCGCTCCAGCGTCACGTTCCGGATGACCAGCAAGGCGCGCTCGACGCCGATCGGTGTGATGCGTCCCTCCAGTTCCTGCGCACCTTCGCTTCCCACGGGGGGTTCAAGCACAAAAGCCCGTGAGCGTTGAGCACCCTGCAAGGTCAGCCGCAGGTACACCATGATCAGCGCCGCAGCATTGTGTGACCACAACTGGTACACGCTGCGGCCCACCGGGTTGCGCTCCAGCCGCAGGGAGTCCGCCTTGTAGCTCAGTACCAGACCGTCCTTGGAGAGGACGAACAGTGAATCCGGAATGGCCTGAAGCAGCGCCTGAGCGTGCAACTGACTCTGCGCGAGCGCCGCGATGTTCTCGTTCAGGTCACTCATATCGCGGATCAGCAGGGTGTAGTGCGCGTCCTCCACCTGCATCTGGCGGCT
>NZ_BMPP01000056.1 GCF_014647655.1 Deinococcus malanensis | reverse complement strand
GTTTGAACTCGGCTGAATACGTCTTTCGTTGTCCCATGTCGCACCTCGTTGTCGTTATTCTCGGAGTTCTTAACTCCGTCTACGCACAACTGGTGCAACCCCACTTTCCTGAAACCACTGGAGCCCACGCCGCTATATAGGAAAGATGAACCAGCTGCGACCACTATTCCCTTAGGCACCTGGCTGTAGGTTTGGGCTCGAACAATAGATTCTGTTCTTTATAACAAGCATACTGGGACGCTACCAAGGTAGATGCTGGCGAACTTTTACTCAGCCCCTGGCAGCCTGAGCATTGATGGTGTCGGCTAATGCGGTCAGTTCCTTGTCGGTCGCCTTCTCTTCGTTTTCTGATGCCCGCAAAGTCTCGACGTGAGAGTTCAAGCCCAGCACCTGCGCAAAACGCACGACAGTTCCGTAGCCAGCAATTTCATAATGCTCTGCGCGCTGCGCACTGGCGATCAGCCCTGCATCTTTTACGGCGGGCGTAGCATCCTCCTTAATCATATCGTCGCCTTCAGCAATAAGGCCCATCATCGCCTTACACGTGTGTCCGCCAGGCTGTTCCCCCAGATCGGCAAACACAGTTTCCAGTCGTTTCACCTGATTCCGGGTCTGTTCGAGGTGCGTCTCAAAGCCCTGTCGGAGCTCTGCACTGCTTGCAGCCTGGGCCATTTTAGGCAGGGCCGCAACCAGCTGGGTCTCGGCAGAGTAAAGATCCTTGAGCTGCTGAACGTACAAATCCTTGAGATCAGTCATTTTCGTCATATCGCCTCCTGGGTACTGCGCTCTTAGGCTAGGCGACTTGAATTCTTTGTTCCCATGAACTCGGTAAGGAATATTTATGGGATCTTGTATGCTGCTCGGTCGACCATGCGGTACGGACATATGGGCGGGAGATATCGCCACCTGGATCTTCGTCACACTATGCGATTCAGTTTGTTGGTTTGTGTACATTTTTGTGTACAATTTATAAGTAGAGACGTACGGTATCTATATCGTGCGACGAAACTGCAGTACACCGGGCCGACGGACTCGGTAAAGGTTGTGATGGTACACACCTGCGGTCGTAATAATCTTCCCAGTACTGATTTTAAACAGCAGGTCCGCATTCCCAACACCTCTTGTGCTGTCCGTTCCGAACACCAAAAGTGGGGAGCAGCGCATGAGCGGCCGACTCCAGCGGGAACAACAGACCGGCCTACAGGATAGGCCAGCTCGACTGAGGTGAAGCCCCGATGATGCCCTCCACGCCCGAAAATCCAGTACAGGCGAAGGGAGATCAACTGACAGGAGCAAGATGCAGAACCAGCTTTAACAGGCACGCGCGTCATTCCTGCTGGTCGCGTTTCCGGCGACAGCCGATGCGGCACACACAGGACCGGTGGCGTAGGCATTGGGGTCACCGCTTCCAGCCGGAGCCTCCACAGCCAGCCTGATGCTGGTCGCCTTTACCGCCGCCTCATTGAGGGCCTGCCTAACTCCGCCATCCAGATTCATAGTCCCGAATGCTGGACTGGTGCAGATCTTGACTGCCCAGTCGGGACACCCAATAACACCGGAGGAGCTTTCAAAACCATAGCTCCGCGACCCCTTTGCAATCACAAGACCGCACCTCTCGTCACCTCCCTCCATTCCAAGCTGTTCCGATAAACAAATTCGTTAGCCACAAATCTAGCAATCCTTTGAGGTTTAGTTACCTGAAGACATCAGGTAAAGCAGAAAAATCAAGGATTCAGTATTCTGGTCACCTGCAAATGGGTGGCAGCTCAGCAGCCGACACTTTGAGAGAAATGGCGTCCTGGACGCGATATGGCAGCACGAAGGGCGGTATCAAGCCCTGTGACGAACAGAGATACCGCCCTCCTGCATGCCGACATGCTGGCCGCCCACCTGAAAACCCGCCTGCCACACCGTCGTCTGGATGCGCTGAGACGACTGGCTGAAGTGCTTCTCGCGTTGCTTCAAGCCGAATCCACGCTACACCGCAAAATTGCGCTTCACCTGCCGCGGGAAGCGACGCTTGACTCCAAGACCCGCGCGGTCGCACGCACCTTCCACGACGCTCATCTCACCTCTCAGGACGTCCTCGACGTCCTGCTGCCGCTGATCCCCGACAGCAAATTGACCCTGGTAATGGACCGCACCACCTGGCACTACGGACAGACCCCACTGAACCTCATGGTGCTGGGCGCGATTCTGGGTGGCGCGGTGATTCCACTGGTCTGGACGGTGTTACCTCACCAGGGCAACAGCAGCACCGCGGCACGCATCCTGCTGGTCTGCAGACTGCTCAAGGTGCTGCCCGCATCGCGCTGGGCGGTGCTGATCGCGGA
>NZ_BMPP01000055.1 GCF_014647655.1 Deinococcus malanensis | reverse complement strand
ACGGTACATCGCCATATCCGCATGCCGCTGCAACGATTCGGGATCCCGGCCACCGTGTGGGTAGGCGCTGATCCCAATGGAGACACCGATAAACAGTTCACGCCCGGCCACCGTCAGAGGGACGGAGAATGCCGCGAGAATCCGCTGAGCGACCTGGAGGGCCCGCGCCTCGTCTGCAAATGGAAGGATCACCGTGAACTCATCCCCACCCAGCCGGGCCAGCGTGTCCCCCACACGGACGCAGTCGCGCAGCCGCTGGGCAGCCTGGGTAAGCAACTGATCACCCGCCTGATGACCCAGGGTGTCATTCACTCCCTTGAAGTCGTCCAGGTCGATGAACAGCATCGCCAGGGGAAGCCCTTCGGTTTCGGCCATCGCCAGGTTCGCGCTCAGACGGCTGGTGAAGAGCGACCGGTTGGGCAGCTTCGTGAGCGGGTCGTACTGGGCCTGATGGTGTAGCCGGTCCGTCAACCGGCGATGCTCAATGGCTATGGCTGCGAGGTGGCGGGCTTTCTCCATGGTTTCCATACTTGACCGTGGGAGTGTCGTTCTTCATTTCTGGAGAGAGTGAAGAACCAACTGGTCCACATACGATGAGCTTATTGCAGGAGTTGCCCTTAGACGGACCGGCACTAACGCTTTTGTCCTGCGATCAGCACCGAGGTCCCTGGACAGCTGCGCGGCCCGTGCGGTCCGGCGCTGCCGGCGCGCCTCGTCAAGTTGCGCGGTCAGCACTTTGGTATGCGCATTCACGACATGAAGGGCCAGCACTGGGTCGCGGGGCTGAACCGGTAGAGAACAGCATCCTGTTCAAACGCCGCGTGTTGAAGGCCGCCCACGACAGCTGCAGCAGGGCGTCACCGACGCTATCGGTCAGGTCGTCCAGGGAAGCGCGGGGAAGCAGGTCATCGCGGTGGACACACTGAAGGTGACCTGAGCGAACATGCAGCGGGCCGAGGTCAGGCATGTCCTCTCCGCGGCCTTGCCGGCACAGCGCCCGGGCGGCCAGGAAAGCGAGTGCCAGTGTGAGGCGCCATTCTCCTTCCAGTTTCCTGGCCATGGCCAGGCGCACGAATACCGGGACGCCATCCGGAAGATGTTGGCTTCGGAGTCCGGAACTCCCGTCGACCAGATGCGCCGGTTGTTCCGGCCATGTTGATATCCAGCAGGATGACATCCGGAAGGCAGCTCCCGGACTTCAGGAGTTCCAAGGCTTCCGCCCCACTCGAGGCACACGTGAGCGTGGATTCCGGTTGCAGCTGCGCGAAAGATTCAAACACATATTTCGTCCCAGACGGGATTTTCGTGAATCACAATACAAAATTGGAAGAATTTGTCAGCTGCGCCGCTAGATTCAATTCTTTCGTCATCTCAGGCCATGCTCATGTAAACTAAGCAGTGGCCCCACTGGAGACAGCATAGATCTGCCTTCGTCCTGTACCGCTGCGTCTAATGCGGCGCCTAATGTGTCAAGCCAACTTTTGACTGTTGCAAAGAGAAGCAGCGAGATCTATACAGCCTTGAAACTCAGTGCAACGAACCACAATGAGTCCAAGGTGTGCAGATACTATGGAACTACCTAGTATCTACATAGGAGACTTATATGAAGCGCCTCTCCCTCGGTGTCTTGTTAGGCCTATTTACTCTCTCCGCTTGCGGAAGCCCCGTGTCTACTCCGGATGTGCACCTGCAGGCAAAAGCCATAACAATGGGGGTGGTGGGCAATCTTATGCCCCTCGGTGATTCGATCACCGACGGGTATAACGTTTCCGGCGGATACAGAACTCGGCTTTACAACGCCTTGATCTCCCGCGATTCTTCGACCAACTTCGTCGGGTCGCTGAGGAACGGACCCACCAACCTGAGTGACAAAGATCATGAAGGCAATGTGGGTTACACCATTGATCAGCTTCGGAGCCGACTGGAACAGACCTACCAAGACCCCGACTGGGCCAAGCCTAGCTTTCCTGGCCTCACTGCCTACGCCCCGAAAAATATCTTGTTAATGATAGGGACCAACGACTGTGCCCAGAATCTTGACCTAGCAAATGCCCCTCAGCGTCTTTCGGCCCTCATTGACGTCTTACTGACCCATTACCCTAACACCACGTTGCACGTGGCTTCTATTCCGCCTTCCAAATGGGCGCCCCTGACTGAAAAGATCAAGACTTATAACTCGGCCCTTCCAGGGGTAGTGTCCTCATGGGCCAGCCGTGGTTACAAGGTGAAGTTTGTTGACGTATTTAGTGTCCTTTCCATCTCTGATCTTGCCGACGATGTTCACCCTAACAAGCGAGGTTACGACAAGATTTCAGACGCCTGGTACCGAAGCCTGGACACCAGTCGTTGAATAGGGTGCAGCGCCGAAACTGCTTCTCACTGCTACCGCTACCCTCGCTGTGAGTGCCCTGATCTATGCGCTCGCGGGAGGGGGAACCCCACTGGTCACCTTATCAACTCAGATCCTGCCGTCAACACAGCCGGTGTGTTTTGCTTCCAGAGGCTTGCCTCCAAAAGAGGCCAACATTTCCATCGTCAGTTAGAGGAACGGCGTGCTCTGCTCAAACCAGGCCTGCATTTCGGTCCTCTGGAGGACGGGGCCTTCATCAGTCTGAACGCGCTCAAGACGGCCGAGCCTTAGATGAAGGGAGTGAGCGTGATCCTGACCGTCACGCCCATACATGTGGGGGAGGGCGACCTGAGCGAGGACGGCCTGACCACAGTGCGGCGCGTGGTGCAACGTCACGGCGGGACGCTGGGGGTAGACGCGCGGGGTGGGCCTGCCTCAGTTGTACGTACTTTCGGTTACGCCGCCTTATGCTCCATGACCTGCTCAAATTCTACTGGGGTCTTGTAGCCCAGCGTCGAATGCTGCCGTTGCCGGTTGTAAAACACTTCCAGATACTCGAACACCTGTAATCGGCCCTCCTGGCGCGTCTGGAAGACGCGGTCCAGAAGCAGTTCGCGCTTCAAAGTGGAAAAGAAGCTCTCTACAACAGCGTTATCAAAGCAATCTCCCTTCTTACCCATACTCGACCGTGCTCCCTGGGCTTCCAGTGCGCTCTGGGGTTGCACCAGTTGTGCGTAGACGGAGTTAAGAACTCCGAGAATAACGACAACGAGGTGCGACATGGGACAACGAAAGACGTATTCAGCCGAGTTCAAA
>NZ_BMPP01000053.1 GCF_014647655.1 Deinococcus malanensis | reverse complement strand
CTGGTCAGGTCGGAGTTGGGCGTGTCCACGTACAGCGCGCCACTGACACCCGGGGCCACGATGGGCGCGGCGATCTTGACGTTCTTGACCATGTTGGGGAAGTCGCCGTGGGTGCCGTCCACGCCCGAGTGCCCTACTGGGCGAGGCCGTCACGAGCGTCACCTCTCCCCAGCGGCAGGTTCGTACAGACCCTGTTCTCGTCCTTTGGACTACCGCACCCCGTCCACAACGCCATTCACTTCAAAGTGCCAGCTGCCGAGGCCTGCTGCCCCTGCAGCTGGAGTGCGGATAGAGAGCAGTATGTGCCCGGCTGTGACCATCGCTGCGCCTCAGCCGCTCGTCATTGTGGTAACGCTGCCGAGCCACCTCGTCGCTGCCAGTGCTGGAATTCCGTTGCTTATTCCTGCGGTGAAAACGGATTCGACACGGCAGGTGATTGCACCGTCGGGCTGGAGCGGTGCGCTGGACTCAGGACGCCTTCCGGGCGCACCTGAACAGCCTTTTTCCTCTATCAGGACTGCAAAAATCTTGAAGTGTCAGCTGCTGAGGACTTTTCCAGACCAGAGTAAATGCCAGTCATCCTAGACGCTGATTCTGCGGAGGACCCTGTAGCCACGCTGTGGATTTGTTCAGGAAGGAGACCAGGTCATGAGCCCGCTGAACTAGAGGATTTGTATACTTTTCGCTCTTGGAGGAGAGAGGTGCGCTTTGTTCGTTGTGAGGGCCTTATCTGGATGGTGCGCCTGGCTGCAACGCGGCCCAAGGACGAGTCTTGAGTTCCGGCATGGGATCTTGTCTCTGGCACTGCGAATGAAATGTATCTCCGGACCTTCCCCACGTGGAGGTATACGCCCGCACGGGGGGGACACTGTCGAAAAAAACGCGGCACTCCGAAAAGCTAGCCTCCTAGACTGCCCCACGACTGACGTGAACGCCCACCACGATGCCCAGCATCTGTTGGTGCTGGACTTGCTGCACGAACTCCGGGATGTGCTGCAAGCGATGGAGCCGATCACGGACCACGAAACGATCCTCTTTGCGCTCAGTGCAGCTCAGCGCGAGGCGGAGCGGGGAGCTTGGAAGGACTTCGCTTCGTGGATGAACGGCTTGCATTCGTTTCTGATCGCACTGCCGCCCGTGGATCCTTCCGGGGGTCATGCCCTCGAACTCGGCCGCAGCATCACTCGGGTCTACCCACACCAATGAAAGGGCGTCTGGTGGATTACCTTTCAACGCACCTCGCTCCGGTTGAATTGTTCGAGTCGCTCACCCTGTCGCATGCTGGCGCGCCCGGTGTGCAGAAAGCGCTCGAACAACAGGTTGTGCTAGATCGGGTCGGAGAGCGTGATGCCCAGCAGGTGACACAACACGGACCCGGCCGCTGAACCCCGGCCCGCCGCCAGAATCCCGTGTTCCCGGCAGTAATCCGTCCATCAAGTAACAGCGGGTCAGGTTGTCTGGTTCCTCCTGAAGGACGAGGCTGCACTTGGTGATGATCGGAGCCTCCTGGATGTGCTGATGGAGAAGTGCTCGCCGGCGGATGAAAAGCGCACAGTTCGGTTAGGCCAGCCAATCCATCAAGACGCCAGTGACGCCCTGCAAGCGGGCCTCCGGTAGCTGCCCTGGATGGGGCGTGACCACCAGAGCTCCCATGTTGACTTCGCGGAGGAGGAGGAGAAAGAGGTCAACAAGGTCTGCACAGACGTACTGGGCCCCGTCATAATCCGCCCCGAAGATCACCACCTGCCCAGCCTTGCCCTCAGGTCCAGGCTGCAGGTCGATGCCAAGGCTGTTCCCAGTGGTGTCGTCGAATACGGGCAGCAACCCCAGGCTGGGGAAATGCTGCGAAACGCGGGGATCCGGATTGGGTCCGTCGTTCTCCGGAAAGCCCTGGTCGATCAACATCTGCATATCCAGCAGCCAGCGGAGGACGTCGTGCAGAGGCATGAACTTGAGGCCCAGGAGGGTGCCTTCTATCCCATGATCCCCTTCACCATCATGCAGGGCGTACAGGGATTCCCAGGCGGAGGGAGGTGGAGCAGGGAGCAGCGCCCGAACCCGGTCAAGGTCGTGGGTTTGCGCTGGTGGGTTCAGGCGTGAGCGTACCGGGACGCCATGGGCTTCGAGGGCATCACACAGGTCATCGTACGCAGACACACGTTAAGTTTTTCACAGTGATCAGGCTCGGAGTAGCAAAAATGTGGCACGTCGGTGTATTCATTGGATCGCGACGTCCTCTCACTCCAGCACGGTTGCTTGAAGGAGGTGAGTGCGGACCTGTTCAGCGGCGGAGTCCAGTGCGTACAGCGCGTGATTGCGGAGGGAATGCTTTGGCCCCATCAGGGATTCAAGTCCGGACCGGAGCGAGTAAGCGGTGCAGCCCTGAAGACTTCTGAAAGTGCTCTCCACCATCGCACTTCAGCAACAGGCCGCGCTCGAGGCTTTCTTGGATGATGGAAGAAACGACACCGGCGCCACCTTGCAGGCGCCAGGAAAAAAAGCTGTTCTTCAGAAAGTGGGCTGTTCCTGCCTGGCAAGGGCCAGTGCAGCATAGGGTCGGGTGTATTCCAAGGAGGGTCTTATGAAGTACCGTCACCTCGGACGCAGCGGCCTGCAGGTCAGCCCCCTCTGCCTCGGCACCATGAACTTCGGTCCAGAAACGAGTGAGGAGGACTCCTACCGCATCATGGACCGGGCCCTGGAGCTCGGCGTGAACTTTTTTGACACGGCAAACGTGTATGGATGGAAACAGGGCGAGGGCGTTACCGAACAGATCATTGGCCGCTGGCTGGAGAATAATCCTGGCAAGCGCGACCAGATTGTGCTGGCGACCAAGGCCTACGGCAAGATGGGTGAGGGCCCCAACGACCAGAAACTGTCCGCGTACCACATCCGGCGCGCCTGTGAGGACAGCCTGCGCCGTCTGAAGACAGACCGCATCGACCTCTACCAGATGCACCACATAGACCGGGCCACGCCCTGGGAAGAAGTGTGGCAGGCGATGGAGCAGCTGGTTCGGGAAGGCAAGGTGCTGTACGTCGGGTCGAGTAATTTTGCCGGGTGGAACATTGCCCAGGCGAACGGTCTTGCGGCGCAGCGTCACTTCATGGGCCTGGTCTCCGAGCAGAGCCTGTACAACCTGAACGCCCGCGTGGTGGAGCTTGAAGTGATCCCGGCATGTCAGGCGTTCGGACTGGGCCTGATTCCGTGGAGCCCACTGGGCGGCGGACTGCTCGGTGGGGCCCTGCAGAAAGCGAGTGAAGGTCGCCGGGCTAGTGAGCGGTTGCAGGCTCAGATCGAGAAGTACCGGCCTCAGCTGGAGCGCTACGAAGGATTGTGCCGTGATCTGGGAGAACAGCCCGCTGATGTCGCTCTGGCGTGGCTGCTCAGCAACCCTGCGGTGACTGCGCCCATCATTGGGCCGCGCACACTTGAGCAGCTGGAAGGGAACTTAAGGTCGTTGACCATCACGCTCTCGGAAGAGACCCTCAGGGCGCTTGACGACATCTGGCCCGGACCCGGCGGTCAGGCGCCGGAGGCGTACGCCTGGTAAGCTGCTGGATCAGCTCGTGTAATCAATTGTGAGATTCAGGGAGTAGGGGATCCATTGCTGCTCCAGCAAGGGCTGGTGTGTACGTGCGATAAAGCGGGGTGCTGTCCTGCAGGCCCCGCTTTGTTTGGCTGATCGGCCTGGATTCGAACCAGGAACATTCCGCTTTACAGGCGGACACTCTACTCTTGAATTACCGACCAATCCTGTGGAGCGGACGAGGGGAGTCGAACCCCCAGGAGCCACCGTATGAAAGTGGTGCCAACCATTAGGCAACGTCCGCGTGTGAAACCTCCGGAGGGACTCGAACCCACACAGGCTGACTTACAAGGTCAGAGCCCTTCCAATTGGGCAGGAATCCTAGCTCTCCGCCCTGGAAGGCCGGCGCGTCCAACTGCGGCAGATGGACGGCACCGAGGAGGTGACCCTGGTGCGTGCGCCTGACCAGCGCGGGTCGTTCGTTAGTGTTCAGCGCTTTTAACGGACGGCGCCGGTGGCACTCAGCGTGTAACTCGGGGTACGGCGGGAGTGGTGTCGCTGTTGATTCCCGCCATGGCGGTCAGCGGGGTCTTCGGCGGTCCGTTGCTGATGCTCGCTGTGCTGGCGCTGGCCTTCGCCGGGCTGCTCCTGGCTGCCTTCCGGGGCGGTGCTCTGGTGCAGGAAGTCACGCAGACGCCCCTGACTCCTTCTGTTCAGGTCACGCCCGCTGCCCTGCCTGCTCAGGCAAGTGCCGAGATGCTGCCCTCCCT
>NZ_BMPP01000052.1 GCF_014647655.1 Deinococcus malanensis | reverse complement strand
CTGGACCTGCTGGTCGGCCAGTTGGCCATCGCGGTGGAGAATTGCAATCTCTTCGAGGCGTTGGAGCGTCAGAACCTGGCGCTGCGTCTGGCGTACGACGAAACTATTGAAGGTTGGGCGCGCGCCCTGGACTTCCGGGACAAGGAAACTGAAGGGCATTCCAGGCGGGTCACCGAACGGACGGTTGAACTCTGCCGGGCGTTGGGGTTACCTCCCGAGGATTTGGTGGATGTGCGCCGGGGCGCCCTGCTGCATGACATCGGGAAGATGGCGATTCCGGATGCGATCCTGCTGAAAGCGGGGCCACTCACCGACGAGGAGTGGGTGGTGATGCGGAAACACCCAGACACGGCAGTGGAATTGCTCGCGCCCATCAAGTTTCTCCGCCCCGCCCTGGACATCCCGCAGTGCCACCATGAGAAGTGGGACGGGACCGGGTACCCGGCAGGACTCCGGGGCGCTGCAATCCCGCTGACAGCCAGAGCGTTCGCGGTGGTGGATGTCTTTGACGCGCTCACGAGTGACCGGCCGTACCGCGCGGCGTGGACCAGGGAGCAGGCGTTAGAACATATTCAGGCTGGAGCGGGTACGCATTTTGACCCGCAGGTCGTGACCGTGTTTCTGGAGATGCTCCAGCAGACGTGAAGTCCACCCCCATTCAGGCTTGAAATGCACCCACTGACCGGCGGCGCGTCCGGAATCCAAGCTGCGACCCCCAGACTGACGCTTTGCCCTGGTTGCCTTAGCCTTCATGCGCTTCTGGCGGCACCATGAACGGTCACTGTAAGAGCTCAACCATTACGCTGCGCCCGGTACGGAACATCGCCTGCCTCGGCTGGGCTTGATCCGCCGCATCATCCCAGTCACGGCGCCCCCTGAACTCCCTGCATGCCTTGCTCTTCAGGCTGCCGCGTGGTTTCACGCGGCAGCCTGCTCCAAGCCCCCCAGACTGCACGCCCTTTGGAGCCCATGACCCCTGCCCACGAAGACGCCCGCCTCGCTGAACTGCACCGCTTCGGCATCCTCGACACCCTTCCCGAGTCCCAGTTCGACCGGATTGTCGCGCTCGCTGCCCGGTACCTGGACATGCCTGTCGCGGCAGTGACATTCGTGGATAAGGACCGGCAGTGGTTCAAGGCCCGCATCGGGATGGACGCCACCGAAACACCGAAAAGCGAGTCCATCTGTGCGATCGCCATCCAGCAGGACCACGTGATGGTGATTCCCGACGCCCGGAAAGACCCGCGCGTCAATGGCATGAACTGCGTCAGCGTCGACCAGATCGTTGGTTTTTATGCCGGTGCTCCGCTGCGCACATCCGACGGTTACCAGCTGGGCACCGTCTGCGTGATGGACAGCGTACCTCGCTCGTTCACTGCTGAGGAGGAAGGCGTCCTGGAGGACTTCGCGGCCCTGGTGATGGATGAACTGCGCCTGCACGACACCGTGCGCCAACTCGGTGACCTCGCGCTGCTCGACTCCCTGACCAGCCTGCCCAACCGGGCGAATTTCCGTCAGCGTCTCACCCAGGCCATGCGCCGCGCGACCCTCAACAACTCGAAAGTCGTGCTGGGGCTGATGGACCTGGACCGTTTCAAGCTCATCAACGACACGCTCGGTCACGCCGCGGGCGACGAGCTGCTGCGCCTGACCGCCCATCGCCTGAGTGAATGCCTGGCGTCGAGCGACACGGTCGCGCGCATGGGCGGTGACGAGTTCGCCCTGATTTTCACGGACGTGGCTGAGGCCGCCAGCACCGAGCGCATCCTGACGCGCATCCGGCAGGCCTTCAGCGCCCCGTTTCTGCTCGAGGATCAGGAAATCTACGTGCACTGGAGCCTCGGCCTGACCATCTTTCCAGACGACGCGGACCAGAGCGAAGCCCTGCTGACCCAGGCGGACACCGCCATGTACCGTGCCAAGCGTGCGGGAGGCGGCCACGCATTTTTTAATGTGCAGCATGACCGTCGCACCCCGGCGGAGATGACGCTGCTGACGGGACTGCACCATGCTCTGGAACGCTGCGAATTCCGGCTGCACTACCAGCCGATCATTCATGCCGTCACAGGGGTAGTGGCGGGCTACGAAGCCCTGATCCGCTGGGAAGGCCCGGACGGCCTGGTGAGCCCGGCTGAGTTCATCCCGCTGGCCGAAGTGTCGGGTCTGATCGTCCCCATCGGGCAGTGGGTGCTGCGCGAAGCGGTCCGGACGGCCGCGCTAATCCCTCTCGGGCACATCGCCGTAAATGTCAGTCCGCTGGAGTTCGCCCAGCCGCATTTCGTGGAGTACGTTGCGCGGGTGCTGTGTGAAGAGAACCTTGACCCGGGCCGTCTGTTGCTGGAAGTCACTGAGAACAGCCTGCTCGACCCTCGCCGTGCTCAGGATGTACTTCAGGATCTGCGCACGCTGGGGGTGCGGGTGGCGCTGGATGATTTCGGGACCGGCTACAGCAGTCTCTCCGCCCTGGCCGGACTGCCGGTGGAAGTGCTGAAAATCGACCGTTCGTTTATGGCGCAGGTGGGGCAGCCCGGACCGGAGGGCCTGCGGGCCGCTGAATTGGTTCGTGCTGTCGTCGCGCTGGCGCGCGCCTTTGGTCTGAAGACCGTGGCTGAGGGCGTCGAGACACTGGTGCAGGCACGTGCCCTCACCGAGTTGGGCTGCACATTCCTTCAGGGCTATCACTTCGGCCGCCCTGGCCCACTGCCTCGGTCAGCCGCACACGGCGCACAGGCTCCTGTTGCCTGAGCCCAGCACGATGAGCATGGGGGACGCGCTCTGCTTGGCAGGGAACGCCTACCCGGTGCCCACGGTCAACACCGCGTCGTTCTGGCCGGTCAGGAGCTCGTCCCCCACCGCGTGCCCGAGCGAATCGTTCACCGCCTTGAACGCGTCGAAGTCGAGCACCAGCATGCCGATCGGAGTGCCACGTCTTTGAACGTGCAGGAGGGCCTGCTTCGCCCGGTCCAGCAGCATGAAGCGGTTCGGGAGACCGGTCAGGGCGTCGTGATGCGCCAGATACTCACCGCGGACCTGGGTCTCATTCGCCTGCAACATCGCCAGACGCAATTCGAGTTCGTCGATCACGATGCGTGACATTCATCACAGATATGAGAGTGAAACACTCTACAATTTTATTGTTCTCTCATATAGCTGACGATCAGGACACCTTTCGGTCTGCACTCACCTCCAGGATCCGCCATGGCACCCCACCTCCTGAACGCTGCGCCCCTCGCTTTCCTCGCCGCCAGTGTTGGCGTGACCGTGCTGCTGACTTCCCTGCTGACCCTGGCCTTCGCCTGGCTGCGCCCGTCCTACCCCGGCTGGCGCGGCTGGGCCGCCGGCCAGACTCTCCTGGTGCTCGGCATGCTCATCGGTGCCCTGAGAACGCCCGAGACCGAACTGCTGTCCATCCTGCTCGGCAACGCCTGTGTCATGACCGGCTCCGCACTGGTCGTCCACGCCTTCTACCGCTTCGCGGGAGTACAGGTCGACCGCCGCGTCCGCCTGATTCACCGGACAGCGGTTCCGCTCATCCTGGCTGCCCTGTACCTGCTGACCGTCTACGAGAACAACATCACCGCCCGTGCCCTGCTGGTCAACGGCTACCTGGCGGTCATCTCCTGGGCTTTCCTCCGGTTGATCGTCCTGGAGATGCGTCGCCAGTCCACGCTCCGGAGTGCGTACGCCCTGAACCTGGGCGTCATCATCGTCGTGCACGCCCTTGCCGTTCCCCGCACCCTGCTCCTGGGCTCCGGCACCCACCCGGAAATGGCATTCGCCTTCAACCTGCCCAACCTCCTGATGTACCTGTCCGTGCTGCTGCTCTCGGTGGGCGGCACCCTCACGTTCTGGCTGCTGCACGACGATAGGCGCCGCGCCGACATGCAGCACCTACAGGAGGAACTCTCAGGGCTGGCGTTCTCAGATCCGCTGACCTCCACCTTGAACCGGCGCGGTTTCCAGCAGGCTTTCATGGAGTGGACGGAGTCTGCACGTTCCAGGGCGGGCACGCTACTGGTGCTGGACATCGACGACTTCAAGACCATCAATGACCAGCAAGTCCACGCGGCGGGTGACACGCACCTCAGGGCGTTGAGCACCCTGCTTCACCAGGTGGCGGACGACGCGGATCTGGTGGGCCGGAGTGGTGGTGACGAGTTCGTCATGCTGCTCACCGGGGAAGCCGGGACAGTCGAACACCAACTCCAGCGGTTGTCCGAGGGGCTGAGAGGGCCCACTGGGGCGTTGGGATTCGGGGTCAGCTTCGGGTGTACTCAGGTGGAGCCCACCGACACCCTGGAACGAGCATTGAACCGGGCAGATCAGGCGATGTATCAGGCCAAGGCCGCAAGACGAGCCTGGGCGCAGAACATTCCTTTCGCGCTGTACCCGCTTGAGATGGACGTGATGACGGGAGAGTGGAAACCT
>NZ_BMPP01000051.1 GCF_014647655.1 Deinococcus malanensis | reverse complement strand
ATCACCAGGTGCTGCCGTTCCTGCCGAGGAGCGCGGCGCACCTCCGCATGCGCGGTGAAGAAACCAAACAGGGCGCCCGCCCCGCCGTCCGCGGGCGAGGCGTCATGAATTTCCTGGAGGGGCCCGGTGTAACTGACCGCAAACCCGGACAGGCCCTGCGCCCGCCAGAACGCGCGCTCGTACCGCACCACGGCTTTCATGGCGTGTCCCATCCAGGTCGGGGTGGCGCTCAGCACCTGAGTCAGTGCCGGGGGCAACTCGGGCATGAACGTGATCGTCTGTTCCGCGAGGCGAGGAGGCAACGCGACAATCACGGCCTGAGCTGGAAAGACCAGCGCGTCCCCAGCCGGCCCGGCAGCCACGACTAACACCGAGTCTCCTTGTACGTGCACACCGGTCACCTGCACACCGAATTTCACGCTGCCGGCGGGCAGCGCGTCGGCCAGGCGGGTGCTCAGTTCCTCTGCACCTTGTTTGAAGCGCAAGGCACCCGCCATGGGGGAGCGCACGGCATGACGTTCGGTGCCCTGCGGCCCCAGGTCAAGCATCGCGTCCCCCTCCACGTGCTGCTCGAAACGGGCGACACCGAGAGTCTGGGCGAGGTGCCGGATGCGCGTCTGATGCGGCCACGACCAGGTGGCGCCCAGGTCCACGCTGGGCCCCTGATCGTCCGAGCGGGTGAGGGTTCGGCCGCCCACCCGGTCGCGGGCTTCCAGCACCACGACGCGGATACCTGACTGCGCGAGGGTGTACGCGGCGGTGAGCCCCGCAAGACCAGCCCCCACGATGATGACGTCCGCCGATTGATGAGGCGTGACGTCGGTCATGTGGAGGAAGGGTTTTGGTCCGGCCGCGTGTCTGGCGCGTTATTCGGTGGCTGAGGATGGATGCAGCCTTCAGGAACGGAAACCATGACTTCTCCTGCGGGGTGTTCAACGCAACGTTGACGGGGCTGTATGGCGGGAACACGATGACGAGCGAACTGAGAGGCAACAGCAGCGTGACAATCCGGTTGGGGCGTTTCGTGGTCATGACTCTACCGGCGTTGCGGCAGGCTGGTCTGCACGAACCCGAAATGCAGGCAATGGATGCGTAGAGTCAGGCCCAGAGTGACTGCCTGAAAACGGTTCAATACTTGTGCTTAGAATGGAAAGCACGAGTACTGGACATTTCCACTTCTACCTTTTCCAAGCGCAACTCCCCCTCCCCCGTGCTCATCACCTGAATGGTTGGTCGTGCGCGAGCCACTGGCGCAACTGGCCCGTACTTCCAGGCTGATGTGCGGATCGTGCGGATTGCGGCTTGAATGCGCATGCAGCCTGTACTCGCGGCCATCATCCAGGCGCCCTGTTTCTGTGCAGCACTGATCCGAGAGTTTGATCTCGCCCGGAAACGGCGGCAACGGCACGCCCAGGCGATCAAACATGGTCTCCATCCACATATCCCATTTCCAGTTGTGACCCGCACAGCGGCAGGGGAGAAGAGGCTGGATTTCCCAGGTTGAACTACGTCGGCACTCCGCGTCAGCCCAGGCGTAGGCGGGAGCTAAGGCAGTCCCTGCGTGTGCTTGCGTCGGTATGTGCGCGTCTGAACATGACTATGCCTCAGGAACGATGAACGAGCGGTGAGCGGCGGCCCACCGCTCCAAGTCAACCCTTGACGCGCTCAGCTCACTTCGAGCCGCCGGGACTGGCGATGAAGCTCCATTTGCCGCTCAATGCGCCCGTGACATCCGTGATGATGTCCTTCGACCCGCCGACTGAGCCGCGTGTCGCGCCGACCGACGAGCCCGTGGTAATGGAGACGCCCGCGTCCGTCACGCCGTCCCTGCCCCACGACACGTACGCCCCCTGCTGCGACGTCGCGCCCGCCGAAACACTGCCGACACCGACGCTCACACCTTCTTGGATGCCGACGGTGACGGTGTACTCCTTGCTGCCGAAGCTTTGCGAGAAGGAGCCGAACGCGCCGATCCAGCCGGGCGTGGCCGCCGAGACACTCATGGAGTCGCACGAAATCGAGAAGCCGACGACGCTCACCGAGAACGAGAGGCTCATCCCGTCGTACACCGCCTTGCACGGATCAGCCCGGGGCGTGACAAGTTCGCCCGCAATCGGGTCGCTCGTGTCCGTCGTGGAGCTTTCGTAGCAACTGAAGACCTTGATGTCGTGCGCCCAGTGACGAGCGTAGTTCACGTACCCCATGAACTCCGTCGTGGCGAGGAACTCGGCGCTTAGGGAAAGCCGCTCGTGCCAGAGGGGATCACTGTAGTTCGCTGCCAAGGCCGTCTCAAGCTTGTACGCGGCCTTCAGGTACATGCCGAGATTTTGCGCGTGGCTGTGCATGGCACTTCGCCACTTGTCATGCTGAGTGGACATGGCCCCGTTACACAGCGCGTTCAGTTCCTCGGGCGTGCGTGCCTTTTTGATGAACTCGTCGGAGATACAGCCGCTCGAGCAGTGCGAGAAGTCCCCATCGACCTTGCTGACGGCGAGAGACGATTTGACCTGGGCTTCGTAGAGGCGCTTCACGGTCGGCTCGTCGTTCGTGTGCAAGAACGCCTGCCACAGCGCTTCCCGGCGAGCTTGCACAAGCGGTGACACTCTGGGTTGATGGCGAAGTTGCGCCTCGACCTCCTCTCTGCGCTTGCGAATGGCCTCCCAGCGGGCTTGTAAGTCGTCGTGCAACTTGTCGTACTTGTCGTAGAGCACGACCGCGTCTTTCAGGGTTTGCGGCAGCTTGAGGTTCGGCAAGGTAAAGTCTTTGCCGCGCGAAAGATCGAAGGTAAACGATGCGGGCAGGTGCGCCGAGGCATTCGCGTTACTCCTGGACGAGATTTCGCTCACGTCGCCGGCTCCTCCTTGCGAACCCGTCGGTGTCTTGGCAACGGTCGAAGGGGTAGGGGTGCGACGCTGGCCGGCGCGGGCGTACTTGGCGGCTTGCGCCGTCTTGCCTTGGCACGTCAACACACGCGCCAACCCCAACCGCGCTTCTGCCAACATCGGCGCATCTTTCATGGCGCTCGAAAGGGCCGATTCGGCTTCGTTCCAGCGACGCAGGTCAGCCAAGGCCAAGCCCCGGTTGGTGTTGAGGGTGGCAGCATTCGACCATCCGAAGGCGCCCGCGCCGCTCTTGGTGAGTTTCATGGCTTCGTCAAGCACGACGAGTGCCTCGCCGGACAAACCGAGGGTTTCGAGGACCCCACCGAGGTTGGCGAGGATTTCCGGATTGTGCGGATCGAGTTTGTGTGCGACGAGGAGGGCGGCGAGGGCGGCACGCGGCTTGCCGAGCATGGCGGCGGCGAGAGCGGCTTGGGAGGCGGTCTTGGCGTTTTTGGCGTCAGGACTGACAATGAAGGCTTGCCACCCTTTGGCTTCATTCTTTTCCAGCCACATCTGTGCGTTCCTTAACCCCGCTGCGAGCGAAGTCGGGACGGTGGGGGCCATGGCGGGCGCCGTCTTGGCCAAGTGTTCGCGCATCTGAACCAAGGTCTTTTCCATGGTGGCGCGCAGGGGATCGTCGGCCTTCAAGTTCGCGACAATCCTGGTCAAGTTGTCGTAACCCGTGAGGGCGTCTGGTGAGAGTTTAGAGCGGTCGAAGCCGGTTGAGTCACAGGCGGCGAAGCTCGGGAGTTTGGCAGCGAAGCTCGCTTCGGACGGCAAGGACCGCGCGTCGCTCCAGGCTCGGAACGGGACCGGCTCGGCGTGGGCGGTGGAACAGGCGGCGAAGAGGACGGGCAGGTATCGCTTCATGTGCGCACGGTACGAGGAGAGCGATGGCTCACCAATGACGTGGGGAAGGACCACCGTGATGTCCTGCTCTACGGGCATTCGGCTCACTTGCCGCCCCAGGGTCGCGGCTTCCGGGCCGCTCTCCAGGCCGACGGCCGTGTCGATCAGGCGCGGGCCGGGGCAGTCCATCAACTGCACCTGCAATTCGAAGCCCACCATATGGATGCCGCCCGCACCGCTATTGCGTGGAATCACCCAGCACGGCCGCCCCAGGTACCCGCGTTCACGTAGGTGGTGTCGCTTTCACCGCAGCTCTTGCGCCCAGATGGGTCTCAAAGAAATCCCGCAAAATTCCCAGCACGGGGTCACCCGTGCCCAGGTAAGTGCTCCGTGGAAATATAAGGTGATCAAAACGATGAACACATGAACGCAGGAAGGGCGCCCCGCGGGTAGCCGGTCTGGATGACCCTGCAAGCCCTAAATGACACTGCGTGTCAGGCTCGCGCGGGTACACAAGGATACCCACGTCCCTCCTGGGTTGTCCGTGTCATGACCTCACGCTAGTCGGGAGAGGATGATTGGAGGATGACGCGTGACGCGAGTGGCGGGAAAGCCCGGCGCGTTGAGCCCGGCCGGGAAGTCGGAGGTGACCGAAACGCGCTTCCTGACGCACGTGGCAGCGCTTCGATGCCGTGACGCCCGCCGGTGACTGTGATCTGACCCGGGGGAGCGGCCGGTCCACCCAAACCACCCCGAACATGTTGAGATACTCCGCAGGGTGGCGAGGCTGAGCGCCACGGCGTTCGGCACGCCGCGCAGGTCGCCGTTCATCAAGGTTACGTCTGCCATTTCGACGGCCACGTCGACTCCCGCCCGTCCATATACCCGTCATGCAGCGCGCACCCCAACCCGGGCAGTCTCCCGCACCCGGTCGGCCACCGGGATGACACCCAGCGCCTGGCCGTCTACGCTCACGTACAAAGCGAACTGACCTGTGAATCTGTTTAACCGCGACGTCGGGGGAGTGGCTACTCCTGTGCTGGAAGCATCCGATGGCGCAGGATAGGGTCCAGAAGCCGACCAAGGCCTTCACGATTTGGCCGCAGCGTGCTGGTCGTACGCCCGCTGACGTGCAGACGGTACACGCCCCATCAGTTGGTGGGGCTTTTCTGGTCGGCCAGCCGACCAGAAAAGAAACTCTGGCACCCAAATGGGCCACCAGAGTTTGCCGGAACTGTTACGGTGCGGTGTTTAGGGTTTTAATTTGTTTTCGGCATGCGGACTTCGAGGAACATGTTGGGCTTGAGGGACTGGTAATCCCAGGTAAAGCCACCGGTGTAGCTCATGCCCCACTCGTAGGTGTCCATCCCC
>NZ_BMPP01000050.1 GCF_014647655.1 Deinococcus malanensis | reverse complement strand
GGAGCAATGCCCGCGTACGCAGAAAGTTGACGGCTCGAATGCAAGCCGTGAAAGCCTCGGGTCTCGGCCAGCACACTCACTGCGGTGACAAAACCATAACCGGGAACGGTCAGCAGCAATTTCAGCGGTGTGGAAAGGGCTGGATTCAAGGCCACCAAGGCATGCATCGAGCGTTCCAGCGCGCTGATCTGCTCTTTGAGCAGATCGATGCGTTGCTGCACCAGGGCCACGACCGTGGTGATGCTGCGCGCCTTGTGCTCGAGGGCGTGCAGCCGGTTGCGCTCCTGCGTCAAGGTGTGCAGCAAAGTTTCCCGTTCCCGTACCAGGACTTTGAGCTCTTCAACCGATGCGGGGGGAGGTTCCCATGGGCTGGGCTGCATCACCACGCCATACCGAGCAATGATCTGCGCATCCATGGTGTCCGTTTTGCCACGTCGAAGCACCGATCGGGCAAACAGCTTGATCTGCGCCGGATTCATCACACTGACCTGGCAGCCGGCCTGATGCAGTGTCAGGGCGCAGGTCTCCCAGTACACGCCGGTGGCCTCCATCACCACCTGGAGGTCAGAAGACGCGTACCCGTGCGACGCCGCCCAGCGCAGCAGTTGGGTACAGCCCCCCACCGTGTTTTCAACACAGGGCAGGGCACGAGGCGTGAAGGACGGGCTGCCTTCGGCGGCCCGCAGATGAGCAAAGAACACGTCTTTGCCGATATCGATCCCGATCACAACCATAAAAAACCTCCCGAAAAGTGGGCTGGCCAGGTCATTCGTGCTTTGCTTGGACTGTCTCTGATATACAGGCTCGACGCCTTGGATAGGGTGCAGTCTGCAAGAAAGCGCCCGGATCAGCCAGGTCTAGGGCACGGTCTCGAACGACCAAAAGTGCGTACTGGCTTGCTGATCCGGACTGACCGGACAGCTCATTCTGATCAGGAAGACTGCCGCGGCCTAGATATAAAAGTGCGTGTATTTATCTTTTAAAGCTCTACAGGACGTGATTTTCATCTTACTGTGGGGCATGCCAGGAACTGGGTATAGCTCGCGCCGGGGGACTCCTCTTGTGTGCTGGTCGGGGACGTATGCCCCTCGGCCGGGCTGGAAAGTCCTCCAGGGCGACGAGGGTGTCAGAAGCACATGCCTGAAGCGAGGTGAGGAGGTTCGCCCAGAATTCACCGGGCGAGATCTCCTGGTCGTGGATGTCGCGTACAGTGAGGTCCTCGAGAAAAAGAAGGGAGCCATCAGACTTGCGGGGTAGAGGTCCACGTACGCGGGGTAGGGTCCCCCAACATTCACCAGACGCAAGGCATCATCGCGGGTGAGGAGCGGATTGGGGTCCGCGTCGGGCGTCACATCGACCCTATGCTCCCTGCGGAACGCGTTGACTTCCGGTTGCTGCAGTCCAGGGACTGGAGACACGTTTCCCAGGCTGCCCGTGGCTGTCAGACTTCTTTGGCCGGGGGGAGCCCACCTTGACCGGACATGTGCCGAACAATGAAACGCATGGCCGACTACGATTGCTCTCCACTCTGGGAAGGCGTTGGCAGAACTTCAAGGGCTACCGCATTGAATTGCGGGGAACGTGGAGAGGGACCGTGCAGTGATCGACCCTGTCAGCGAGGTGCCGTAAGGCGGCGGCGAGTCTGGCTCGTGCGCCAGGACGCCTGTGGAGGCGCGTGACTTCCGCCTCGTAAAAGTGTTGAGCGAGGCGTTGCTCGTACACTTCGTTCGCGGGGACGTAGAGGGGGTGTGAGAGGTAATCGTTCATGTGGTCTCCTTACTCTCTGAGGTGGCCGTGAGGTACGGCGCGAGGTGGTCGTGGAGCACCTGAAAGCCCTGGTGACTGAGGCAGTAGTAGACCGAGGTGCCTTTTTTCTTGGCGCTGATGAGGCCGGCGTCGACCAGGACTTTCATGTGGTGGCTGATGGTGGGTTGGCTGAGGCCGAGGGCCTGGCTGATGGTGCCGGCGAAGCATTCTCCGCGGCGTCTGGCTTCTTCCGCCTGCAGGAGGACTTCGAGGATTTGTTGGCGTGTCGGGTCGGCGAGGGCGCGAAGGACGTCGTGGTGGACCGCAGGACTCATAACATCAATGTACATCTAAATAGACATTTGTCAATATTGATACGCAATGATGCTTAGGAGAGTGGCGGACGCTCACGGCGTACCCAACGGCCCATGTGGCCTCAGAGGACGCGAAGGCGGCTGTGCGATCACGAGAAAAGGCAGAATGCGCTGGAAGAGAGTCCAGGAATGATCGAGCCACAATTGCCGGGTAATCTGTGGGCCCGTTCAGAGGTGAGGTACCCCCTACCTGGCCATCAGGTTTGCCTTCGTTCACGAGGAACGACCTGGCCCAGGTGATGCAGGCGGTGTGCGTCCACCAGCGTGAAGCCAGGAGCAGGTCACCCGGTGATGCGTGCGCCAGGTAACCGCTCGTGCACGAAGGCCCGAACGTCCACCAGGTCCAGCAGAACACGCGTCAGGTCGCGGAGTGGCTGGATCTGCTCCTTCTGGAAGGTCAGGCGCATCAGCCGCTGCCCCGTGTTCGTGTCCAGCAGGCTGGTGTTCGGTTCGATCAGCACATGAAGGAATCGCAGCGCTGAGCGGTCCGCGAGTGTCAAAGGGGGGTCGTGGAAGCCGAAGAGCGCTGAATGCGAAGCAGCCCTGTATCAGGCGAGCAGCCGGTGGTGTTCACTGACCGCCTGGCCAAGAGTCATAGGGACGATCTCCTGCCCGAGCACACACACGCTGTAGGCCGCCGCCATCTGCCGCGCACTTCGCTCGGCGGGCATGCCGCCAATAGCGGTACACAACCCGGGACCCAGGACCGACCGGATTGCCCCCGGCTGCTGCCGGTTGAACGCCCGCACGGCCAGCAAGCAGCGCGGAAGGCCAGGTACGCGTTAGGTACGCGTTCACACTGTCCGGAACCTGGGCACTGGAGGCGAAGCAGCCGTGTATCAGGACAAACCGTCCACCTCACTCTTCAGCATGCCGGAGTTGCCCAGCACCTGGAGCGGGAAGGTTTCTGTGACGCCGTATGGCTCCATTGCGTAAAGCAGCAGATTCGTTCCGCCCTTGAAGTGACAGTCTCGGATGGTGACGGGTCCAGGGAGCCGCACGTCGAAGAAATTCACGGGGTTGCTGGTACTCCGGGTTGTTTCTGTGCAGCGAGGTGACTTCGGGCAGTCCTCCATCTTTCAGGATGTCGGGCAAGCACTGGAGTACGCCCGCTCGAACCGCACCCTGCTAGCATTTCTCGCGCTGTTCGCCGCCATCAACCTCAGTGGCGCTACCCTCGCGGTCGCTCTCCCCTTGTTCGTCACCGGAACCCTGGCCCTGGATTCCGCGGCGCACGGCCCATGCAGGACACAGGAGACACTCTCCCACTCGCTGCCGAGTGAGCGGTGCACCGTCATGGCATATGCCGGCATCAGCGCGAACCTCCCCTGCCCCGCGAACGGGATCTCCCGGCCGTCGAAGATGGCGACCACGGTGCCACCGTTCTCCGTGTTCACGTGTTTGACGGTGCCGGTCATGCCGTTCATCACCTGGGCGTCGTACAGGTTCTTCGTGCACACCACCGGGTTCCCCTCACCCACGATCCCGCCGGTGACGTTGAGCCCGTCATGTTTGCCGCGGAGTTCCCGCGCTGCGGCGTTCAGGGCCTCCACGCCGAGCGGGCCCTTGCGGGTGGGAGTGAGCAGTTGCGCTCCAGCTTCCTGTGCCAGTCGTGCGGCCCGCATGGCGTCCCCCGTCTCGTGGAACGGCAGACCCACGTCCTGCCAGTCGATGCGTTCTCCGTCCTGGATGTTGTACGCGAGTTGCACGATGGGACTGTCTGCCGCCTGGCGGTACACGGTCGTCAGGTGCGCGACCGGCACGGTGCAGATCAGGGCCAGCAGGGGCATGCCGGGACTGATGGGTGGGAGCTGGTTCGGATCGCCGATGATCACGAGGCGGGTTCCGGGGTAGACGGCCTGCAGGGTAGCGAGCTCGCGGCCAGGGGCAACAGCAGCTCTATCGCGGCATCCAGCTCCGTGACCGCCTGCTCGCTCAGCCGCCGCGCGGTCCTGCCCGGCGCCATGCCGGAGCGACTGCGCCCTCCGGGAGGCGTCCACGTGCGCCCGAACACGGGCGTAGAGAGCCTGATCCGCCCGCACGGTCCGGGTCATCCCCGTCCTGGCGTCGGCCGCGCTGTACTCGGGTGGGAAGGAGTGATGCCGGTACCCGCTCACAGCCTCCATTCCGAGGGAGTCCGGTTTCTCAACGTCGCCGGGAGTAAGCAGGACCAGGCCTACCTTGGGGTCCTCAGGCGACTGGGGGCAAGTCACGAACCGGATTGGATCGCGTTCGAACGGGGATGAACCTGGATTGACCCGCCCCCGCATTCCTCTCGGACGGCGATTCCACCATCGGGGGCCAGCGGCTTCCCACACGAACCAGCTTTGACACGGGCCACACGCCGGTAATCTCTGGTATGGACGCCGCACTGCGCTTCTACGATGAGTTCGCCGACCAGTACAAGCTGATTTTCGACAACTGGATCGCAGCAGTGCGGCGTCAGGCAGATATCCTCGCCCCGTTCCTCCGGGGTCAAGGCATCCAGCCAGGAGCTACCGTTCTCGATTGTGCCTGCGGTATAGGAACCCAGGCCTACGGCCTCGCCTCCAAGGGATACCAGGTCACCGCCACCGACCTCAGTCCACGCTCCATTGAGCGTGCCATCACCGCAGCTGTCCACTTCGACGCCCCGCCACAGTTCAAGACCGCTGATTCGACGCCCCGCCACAGTTCAAGACCGCTGATCTCCGAACCCTGGCAGCCGATGTCGACGGTGAATTCGACGCGGTTGTGGCCTTCGACAACGCCGTCCCCACCTCCTCACGGACGAAGAGCTGAAAACCGCGTGCATGAACTTTCCAGCGGATTCCAGGTCGTGCCGATATCAATAATATTTTGTTCTTCGCTGTGGCCTGCTGTTGAAATGTTAAAGACGTGGTGGTGGCGTTTTATCCCGCACTTCTCGAATTGAGTCGCCACCGTACGAAACCGTTACAAGCAGTTCACTGCTCCTCCGTGTCACCGGCATTCTTTCCTGTCCGGGCCTCCAGAAAGCGTTGCTG
>NZ_BMPP01000049.1 GCF_014647655.1 Deinococcus malanensis | reverse complement strand
CCAAAGCCGTGATGCACAGCACCCTCCCTCCGGAGGGTGCGCAACTGCTCCCCTTGCTCTGCCGTGAGCCGTGAGGCTGGACCGCTGGCCACCGTGGCCTGAAGACAGACTGCCGTTTCGTTTGAGCCGACCTTTCCAGCTGTACACGGTGTGCACCGAGCCCCCGAAGTGATCGGCAATCTGCTGATTCTTGTGCGTCCCGCGTGCGATCCATTCAAGCGCCGCGAGGCGACGCTCTTCGAGTTGAGCACGGGAATAACGGGCGGGCTGCCAGCCGGGCATGCATCAAGACTATCAGTGCCAAGCCGCACCGTGATCAATAAAGCCGCTCGAGAAAGATAGTGGGCACAAGGGCTGAGCCACCTGCCATCCATCCAATGGGTCAGTTCATGACGAGGCGCGAAGTCAAATGTTGATGAACGCCACACATCTGTCCTCGGTATCCAGAAAGCGCATACTTATGCGACCAACGACGACCAGTTCTTCTTCACTTTCATACTTGAAGGAGGGCAACAGATGACACCATCCGCATTACCTCCTTCCCTCCTGACCGATGCGCTTCAGGCCTGTGTGGTCGGTGTCGTCATCACCGACGCCACCAAGGGAGATCACCCCGTTGTGTACGCCAACCCCGCCTTTGAGCGGCTGACCGGGTACAGCCAGGATGAGATCCTGGGGCGCAATTGCCGCTTTCTCCAGGGACAGGATAAACAGCAGCTGGCTTTGGATCAGGTTCGTCAGGCGCTTCACCAGGGGGAGAGTGTCACGGTTACCCTGCGCAACTACCGCAAGGACGGCATCCTCTTCCACAACGAACTCACGTTGAGTCCAGTCAGGAATGCTTCCGGCCAGGTGACGCACTATCTCGGTTTCCAGAACGATGTTACCGAACGTCACCAGCAGGACACCCACCGCGCCGCCCTCACGGGCCTCAGCCGGGCCCTCAGCGCGACGTATGACCCCTCGGACGTCCTCGATGTCGTCCTCAATGCGGGCTTAAATGCTATGGAGGCAGCCGCTGGAGGGATCAGTCTGCTCACCCCAGACGGGCAGTTTCTCGAATTGGTCGGACACGCCGGGTATCCCGAGTCTGCTGTTAAATGCTGGATGCGCTTTCCCGTCACGCTGCACGCACCCGTCACCGACGCCGTCCGCGAGCACCGCGCGCTCTACATGAGTGCAGCCGACTTCAGGACGCGTTACCCGGAGATCCATCGGGATCCGGCCCTTCAGTTTCAGAGCGCCGCTGTTCTTCCGCTGGTGGTGGACCATCAGGTCATCGGGGCCCTGTCGCTCTCGTTCGAGAAGAACCGGCACTTTGACGCCCGCGAACGCAGCTTTCTCCAAATGATTGCCGACCAGTGCGCACATGCGCTTGACCGCAGCCGGCTGCACCACAACCTGCGTCGGCTCGCGGACAACACCACGGATCTCGTTCGTCAGTACAGTCGGGACGGGCACGTGGAGTACTGCTCCCCGTCCGCCTGGGACATGCTCGGCTTTCACCCGGAGGAGTTGCTCAACTCAGATCCCCTGCACGCCGTGCACCCTGAAGACCAGCCGGCCCTGCGGGACGCCTACCTCCGCCGCTTCACCCCCACCTTCGAGCAAGAGAAGTTCGAGTACCGCCTGCGGCATCAGAATGGATCGGCCGTGTGGGTGGAGACGTCCTTCAAGGCCCTGCGGGACCCAGCAACCAAGGAGATCAACGGCTTTATCGGCACTACCCGCGATATCAGTCAGCGCCGACACGCGGAGCAGCGGCTGCTCGGACAGCTTGAGCGGTATCAGCACCTGCTGAACTTCACGGTCTCCCTCGAGCAACTGCACTCGCCAGATGAGTTGATGGCGGAAGCGCTGAATCAATGCCTGACGCTGACGGAGTACGAGTACGGGATCGCGTTCGAGTACACCGGTGGGGTGGTGCGTCGGCTGACCGAAGCGGGTGATCCGCCCAGTTCCGGCGTGAATGAGAAGGGCATATTTACTGGCCGGATTGCCGCGCCTGTCCCACGCGCCTTACGACGGGGACAGGCGTATTTCCTGGAAGAGGATCACGTGTTGCTGGATCCGCCAGAAGTGCTTTCCAGGTCTCACTGGGTGTCCGTGTGCCTGCTGCCCGTGATGAGGCAGCGCACACTGGTGGGTGTCCTGGCGTTCGGCACTGATCATTCCCTCACCACCAGCCCAGGGACCCGGCAACTCCTGAGTAGCGTGGGCGCGCGGCTGAGCCACGCGCTTGAGCGCCAGCACCACCTGGCCGAGCTCAACACGTCACGCGAGGAAACCCTGCGGGCCCTGGGTCTCGCTCTGGAATACCGCGACTATGAAACAAAAGGACACACGGACCGGGTCGTTCAACTGACCCAACGCCTCGGTCAGGCCATGGGCTTCTTGGGCGATGATCTGGATGCGTTGCGCTGGGGGGCTTTTCTGCACGACACTGGGAAAGTGGCCATTCCCGACGCCATTCTGCTTAAGCCCGGCAAACTTGACGCTGAAGAGTGGGCGGTCATCAAGCGGCACCCGGGCATTGGGTACGAAATGCTCCAGCACATTCCGTCGCTCCCGCCCAGCACGCTGGAAGTGGTGCTGTACCACCAGGAGCGCTGGGACGGCAGTGGCTACCCCAAAGGACTGGCAGGCATGGATATTCCCCTCGCGGCACGGGTGTTCGCGGTGGTGGACGTCTACGACGCGCTGACCAGTGAACGGCCGTACAAGAAGGCCTGGACCCGGGAAGCCGCGGTGGCGCAACTTCAGAAAGAAGCGGGAGTCCTGCTGGACGCGCGGGTGGTCGAGGCATTTGTGCGCGTTCTTGCACAGCATGACGAGCGGGTCCTGGCCTCCTGTCGAGACGCCGGCTGAACTTCCGACCATGCCGCTTGAAGTTCAGGGGGCTGGGCTCGGCCCCGGATCGGATGGGCGGTGCTGTGGAGTCACCGTCGCGCTTATTCAGGAAGACGCCCACGGTGGACACTTTTCCTTGAGTGTCGTCCAGAAAATCGTCTGAGGACACTGGTGTATCTGACCAACCCATCCCGTGGAGTGGCGGGTGTCCTCCCCCTGACGGCAGGAGTTCGCGCTTTGCCCTTTCAGGGCGTACTCGAAGCCGCGCACTGTCCGGACGGCGCCCCACGCATCTACATCCCGCAATTTTTTGCGAAGGTTCGAGATGTGCACGTCAATAACGTTACTACCCTCTTAGAGGCCGCCAAGGACAGGTTTAAGGGCCTTCAACCGAACTCGGCATAGAGCAAAATGGCCTGGCCTGCGGGTTGGTGGGCCGTTGACGTCGGCCGGCCAGAGGCACAGGGTGGTCCAGGCACCCGGCAGCTAGCTCCGCGACTTCCTGGAAGGCAGCCCTCCTGAGCCATCCTCCTTGGTGCGTGGCACCACCTGCATGAATGGGCTACCCCAGGTTACGTTCCTACCTGCGGGACGACCATTCTCAGAGAGTGCCCCGTTCGCTGTATTTGCCACGTAGATACGCCAAATAGGGCTCCACCATCATGGCCTGACCCGTCACGCGTTCCACCAGCTCACCGGGGGTATACAGCCGCCCCGGCGCATAGACGTGTTCGCGCAGCCAGCCGTGCAGCCGAGAGAAGTCGCCGCGTGCAATGTCGTCTTCCATCCCCGGTTGCGCGGCCTGCGCCGCCGCGTAAAACTGCGCGCTCAGCACGTTGCCAATCGTGTAGCCCTGGAAGGCCCCGCCAATCCGCCCGCCGTACCAGTGAACGTCCTGCAGCACGCCGTCTACGTCGCTGGGGGCACGCACGCCCAGATTCGTTTGGTAAGCCGCGTGCCACGCGTCACTCAGGTCGCGCACAGCCAGCTGTCCACTCAGCAGGTCGCGCTCCAGCTCGTAGCGGGTGATCACATGCAGGTTGTAGGTCAGCTCATCGGCGTCCGTGCGAATCAAGCTTCGGCGCACCACGTTCACTGCACGGAACATCTCGTCCTCGGTCACGTCACGCAGTTGTTCGGGAAAGGCGTCGCGCAGGCGTCCAAACTGCCCCGCCCAGAAGGCGCGCGAACGCCCCACGAGGTTTTCCCACAGCCGCGACTGGCTTTCGTGAACCCCGGCGCTCACGCCGCCGCCCAGAGGCGTATCCAGCAGGTCCTCGGCCACGCCCTGCTCGTACATGGCGTGCCCGGCTTCATGGAGGGTGGAATAGAGGGCGTCGGTGGGGTCGTCCTCGCGTACGCGGGTCGTGATCCGCACGTCGTGGGCGCCCAGGCGGGTCATGAAGGGGTGGGCGGTCAGGTCCTGGCGGCCGGCCGACGCGTCGTAGCCGTAATCGCGGGCAATTGCCTCGCCCAGGGCCAGCTGGGTCTGCACGGGGTAGTGCCGCGACAGGAAATCCGTACGGACCTCGGCCGCCGCCGCCGACTCCACCATCGGCACCAGGGCCTCCCGTAGCGCTGTGAACACGGCGTTCGCCTGCGCGGCGGTCATGCCTTCATCAGCCGAATCTATGAAGTAATCCATCGGCGTGGCAAATTCGGGGAAATACGCGGCCTCCTGCCGGCTGAGGTCCAGCGTCTTGTCCAGCAGCGGAGCCAGGCGGGCAAAGTCGTTCTCAGGTCGCGCCTGCACCCAGGCGGAATACGTTTCGCCTGCGTGCTGCGAGAAGTTCTGCACGAAGGCGGCGGGCAGGCGCGTGGCCCGGTCAAAATTGCGCTGGGCCACGGCCAGCATGCGCGTCTGCGTGGAGCTCAGGTCGCTCAACGCCGTGGCCTCGTCAAGCAGACGGCCGTACGCTGCATCGGTGGCGCGCGTGTGGCGAATCCCCGACAGCAGCGCCGCCTGCCGCGCCCGGCCCGCGGCGGCGGCACGGGGCAGGTAGGTGCTCTGGTCCCAGCGCAGCAGGGAGCTAATGCCACCCAGGTCCGCTAGTTCCTGCCAGTGACGCCGCAACGACACCCACGTCTCGGGTTGTGTCATGCCACCCAGGGTAGCGCAGACGTGGTCAGTCCTGGTTCGTTCTGTCGCTGTTCTTGTAGAGGGCCGGGTCGTTGGCCCCGTAATGCGAGGCGCTTGTGCCGTCCACGGCGGCATCGGCGAGGTCGGTTTCCTCGGCACCGGCGGGAGGCTGGTAGACTGGGCTGTCCTCGCTCACCATTGCTGGGTCAGGGAGGACGGTGTCGCGCGTGTCGTCGGTCATGCTCCGAAGGTGGCACGTCCTGACTCTGCCGCGCCTTCAGGCGAGCTTAAGGGGGCTTCACGCTCCCTTGGCGGCCTCCTGGCTTATTGATCTCGGCGTAAATTATCATTGTTATACTGAGCGGGTATGTCTGGTTGGAAGCCCTCAAAGCTCACCCGTGCCCAGCAGGAAGAACGCCGGCTCGCC
>NZ_BMPP01000048.1 GCF_014647655.1 Deinococcus malanensis | reverse complement strand
GATCTCCAGAATTTGTTGCTCGGTATACCGTTTCCCTTTCATTGCCCCTCCGGATTGCCCATCTTGTCGCAACCGGAGTGGACCGAGAATTAGGGGTCACGTCAACTCAGCCCACCGCCGGGGATCTCGACAAGCGGATGGCACAACGTGCCCAAGCGTACGGTGGCATCTTCATTACCCGGGAATCCACGACATCCAACCGCGTCCTCTCCGTTATCGACCTTGCAGACCGGGAGAAAGAACCCGGCGACTCTCCATCAGGGGAAGTCCAGGAACGGATCCCGGACCCACGGCCCACGAATAACTTCAACTGGGATACAGCCAGGGTTCAGCCAACCGTCCTACCGTTGGGGTGACGGTCTGAACGGCATCTCACCCTCGGATCAGCGCTCAGCAGGAGCAGCTGGATCCGTCCCTGACTTCCCTCAGGGTTCCTGTCCAGACCGTTAAAGTCGATGCGGCTACTCTGGCACCCTGGCCTTCTTTGCATTCGTGCGATTCAGTCAAGGAGCAGACCATGACACAGAAGTTTCCTGAACATACCCTTGAACGTCTGAAAGATACCTACCTGAGCATTTCCACTTCTGAACCGGACATTCGCGGGCGTAAAGTCATCGACCGGAATGGTGAAGACGTCGGTCATGTCGAAGCCTTGTTCATTGACCAGGGCGAGAAGAAAGTCCGCATCCTGCAAATCCATGCCGGGGGCTTCCTTGGTTGGGGGGGCCAGTCGTTCTACGTCCCGGTGGACGCTGTGCGCCAGGTAACGCCGGACGAAGTGCACATTGACCCGACCCGGGTCCAGGTGGCGGCCGCCCCGGTGTATGACCCGGAACTCGTCCTCGAGCAGGAGCCGGAAGCCTGGGAACCGGCCTACACTCACTTCGGGTACATGCCGTACTGGAGTTCCGGGTACATCTACCCCGGCTTCCCGGTGTACTGAGCTATGCGGGGTATCCAAGTTGGGGCAGTCGGCCTGATACGGGGTTTCAGCTTGCCTGGTGGGCCGCACCTGTCCTCAAGCGCTGTGTACATCGGAAGGATCCAGCCTAACCACCTTGCCATCCCTACGCAGGGACACGTCACCCGAACAAGGACCCGGAGTGGATCTCCAGGGCGCCTGACTGCGTGGCGAAGGCCTCCTGGCCTTCGCCACCCGAGAAAGCTGAGGGGTTGACTCCAGGTACCTTTTCCCGAACAGGCAAATATCCGATTCTCCATGTTGAGCGCTCCTGGCAACCAGCTGCACAGAAACCATTCCGATGACGATCAGGTCCAACCTTACGGATGACCAGGGCAGTCCTGGCGATCTGCGCGGGGACGATACCGATGGACATCACTCACGAGCCTTCACCGACATGACCGGCGGGGCCATGGAGAGCAAAAGGAAGCAATGTCAACAGCCATTCTCCGCCAGAACCCAGGCCTTCCATCAGGAAGGGCTCCCCATTTTTCTTAAGGAGTATGTATGACCTTAGTTGACCATGGTAATTTCCTGACCCGCATCAACTGGACTGGCGTCCTTGCCGGCGTCGTGGTGGGCGTCGTCACCCAGCTAGCCCTCAGCGCACTCGGCGTGACGTTTGGCGCTGGCGCCGACACCGCACGTGGCCTCGCCATTGGCACCGTCATCTGGTTGGGCCTGAGCCTGCTCATCTCCGCTTTCCTGGCCGGGCTGACCGCTGCCCGCGCTTCGGGGTACCTCACCCCTGCACAGGGCCGGTTCAACGGGCTGATCACCGGCTCGCTGCTCGCCCTGCTGACCACACTGGTGTTGAGCAACGCCTTGACGGCCGGCTTCCGTACCGCCAGCAACATCCTGGGCAGCGCCGCGAACGTGGCGGGGCAGGCGGGTGGCGCCGCGGCGAACAGCACCGCAGGTCAGAGTGATCCGGTGCAGAACGTCCTGAACGGCCTGGACGAGCAGGAGATCGGGCAGATCATCGGAGAGAGCGCCCCCGAGCTCAGCGAGGAGCAGGCCACCGCGGCGACCCGGGTGGTCAGTGGCATCGTGCGGCGCGCTAGCCGGGACCTGGGCCGCAACCTGAACAATGTCAGCAGCCTCGACGAGTTCGTGACCAACCGGCTCGACAGCATTACCACTGCACTGAGCGGGGAGCAGTTCGTGACCCGGCTGCAACGGCAGGGCCTGAGCGCAGCTGAAGCGCAGACGACCGCGCAGGCAATCAGCAAGCGTGCCACTGAAGTGCGCCAGCAGGCGGAAGAGGCCGCAGCTGCCACTGAGCGCATCGCCCGCACCACCGCGAGTACCGCCGCGTGGGGCTTCCTCCTGGCCTTGGGCCTGATCCTGGGTGCAGCAACACTGGGCGGTGGCAAGGGGGCGGACCTGCCCAGCGGCGGCTCAGTCGTGACCGGACGTGACGCTCAGAGCCGGATTTAACCATTACCCAGTCATCCCTCACCGTTTCGAACTGATCAAACCAACCGGCGTCCCCATCAGGCGCGAAGGATTTCAGCTGGCTGCTGTGCGAGAACCATCACAACACGCTGATCGGTGTTGGACCAACGATGGTGACCCGCGTTCGAGCATTTGAGTCGGTGAGACAGCAGAATCTACCGGCGCGCAGGTCAAAGGGATCCACACGTGTTGGGCGGTCATCCAACACGCATCAGGCCAAACGTCATGGCCGAACGTACTTAAGGGGCTGTGCTCTGAACCGACGCATTAAGGGGCTGTGCTGCGGCGTGTAGGCAAAGTGCGAGCGTTCACCGGCGCCCAGCGGGTGCCCGGGTCCCGGATGGCTTTGACTGTCTCGCCGGTCAGTGCCGCGAGTTGGCCGATGGGCAGCCCAGCAGGATCTGTCATGCCCTGATCCTGCACCGTCCAGCGTCTCGCATGGTGACCAGATATTCAGTTGGGACCATGGCCCTAATGCCATTTGCCCTACTGCTGCCGGAGAACGATCAGGCTTTGACCCGTGGGACTGGGAGCGGCCATTCACCGCTATGACCCGGCACCCTCATACCGCGCCAGGCCCCGCTGCCACACGGCCACCCCCACCGCCATCACCACCAACCCGACGGGCAACGTGAACCACCCCACCCGTGTGAACTCCTCGCGTAGCACGCCTGCCGCCGGATAAAACGCGATGAACCCGTATGGCAGCACGAACGTCAACATGAACCGCACCGCTGCCGGGTACACCGACAACGGGTACCGCGAGAAATTGATGGTGTTGTAGAAGACTGGGAACAGTCCTGACCCGCGCTCCTGCGTCCAGAAGGTCAAACTCGCCACCGCGATCCACAGGCCCCCGTACACCAGCCACGCCCCGAGAATGCCTGCCAGGACCAGGGTCACATCCGCCGCGGTCCACGTCAGACCCAACCCGGACGAGGCGATAGCCATCACAATTACGCCCAGCACCACGCCATTCAACGCCTGCGGCCGCAGCAGTTCCAGCTGCACCTGCACCAGGGCATTGAGAGGCCGGGTCAGCACCCGGTCGAGCTCACCCCCCACCACGTACCGGGCGCCAACATCCGACAGGGCCGCGAACGACGCGTTGAACAGCGCGAACGGAATCAGGAAGAACCCGTAGATGAACAGCGCCTCCGCGAACGACCAGCCCGCGAGCGACTTCACGCGGGTGAACACCACCGCCAGGAATGCAATGTCGACCGCCTGAAGCAGCAGGTCCGAACCGACTTGCACGAAGAAGTCCGCCCGGTAACTCAAGCGGGCCTTGGCCAGCATGCTGACGTACGCGAGAACGAGCGACACCTGACGCCGCACCTCAGCCCCCATGAACCGTCAGCCGGTCCAGCGCCCGCCGCCACATGACCCGCACCAGCACGAACAGCACAACCACCCACGCCAGCTGCACCGCCAGCCCGGCGCCGACCTCCATCCGCCCGAGGTACATCGCGACAGGCGTGTACGTGATGGCCTGAAACGGCAACCACACCAGGACTCCCTGCGCCCACTCCGGAAAGAAGGACAAGGGGATCAGCACCCCGCCCAGCAGGTCCACCATCGCGTTCTTCGCCCGCTGCACGCCGACGGTGTGTTCGGTGAACACCGCAGAAATCCCGACCAGCAGGTTCAGCTGCGCGTACACTCCGAACGCCAGCACCGCGCCCAGCCCGAATCCCAAGGCAGCCATGGGGCCAGCTGGCGCAGCCACCGGGTACACCAGAGCAATCACGACCGCCGCCGGCAGGGAGAAGATCGACGCCCTCACCAGGGCTTCTCCGGCCGCGCCAGCCAGGCGTGACCACGGTTCATCTACCGGCCGCAGCAGCGCGACCGCCACGTCCCCCTGCCGGACGGAGGTCGTGACCTCCCGGTCCAGGGCGTTGGTGTACAGCGAGCGCAGCACCCACGCGACCGCCACGTACGTGATCGCCTGCGACGCGCTGAGTCCACCCACCTGGGTCTGCCCGGCGTAGATAGCCCGGTAGACGGCGGCATACACACTGACGTAGATGAAGTACGACCCGATACCAATCAGGAAGCGGGTACGGTTCGCGATCAGGTCCAGGAAGCGCAGACGGGTGAAGCCCCAGTACACGCCCAGGTCAGTCATGCGGACTCCGCTCGTACAGTTCCCGCACGACGTCCTCGATACTCGCCTCCCGGAGAGTCAGGTCCTCGGCCGGCACCGCGGAGAGAGCACGGGATACCAGGTCCGGCGTGCGGACGCGACGCGCGTCATACACCGTGCCGTAGCGGCCTGGCCCGTCCTCGGTCCAGCTCAACCCCAGCTCGGTGGTTGCAGCATTCAGCGCCGCGAGGCTGCCTTCCGGCGACACGATGGTGATCCGGTCCCCCCGCCCGCAATTCTCCCTCAGTTGCCGGGTGGTACCGTCGAAGATCAGCTGTCCGATGTCGATGACCAGGACGCGGTCGCTGATGGCTTCCACATCCCCCAGGTCATGGGTGGTAAGCAGCAGTGTCGTCCCCAGCTCCTGGTGAATCCGGCGCAGAAAGATTCGGATGCGGGCCTTCACGCTCACGTCCAGGCCGATGGTGGGTTCATCTAGGAACACCACCCGTGGGTCGTGCAGGAGTGCCGCGGCGAGATCCGCCCGGACCCGCTGCCCCAGGGAGAGTTTTCTGGCTGGAGTGGCCAGCAGCTTCCCCAGCTCCAGGACTTCGTCGAACATCGACAGGCGCTCCTGAAAGACCGGCTCCGGGATGGCGTACACACGTTGCAGCAGACGGAGAGACTCGATGACGGCCAGATCCACCCACAAGGTGGTGCGCTGCCCGAAGACGACACCGATGTGCTTCACGTACGCTTGCCGCTGGCGGTGCGGATCGTATCCGAGCACGCTGAGCTGACCTCCGCTAGGTTTCAAGATGCCGGCAAGCATCTTCACGGTGGTGCTTTTCCCGGCGCCGTTCGGGCCCAGGTACGCGACGCTTTCACCCGACTGGATGTCGAACGTGACGTCCTGGACCGCGTGGACGTCCCGGTACTCGGGGTGAAGAAGGTCCCGGAACGCGCCTCCCAAACCTGGGCGTTTCTTGGGCACCCGGTAGGTTCGGTGCAGATGGTCGACGCGGATGATGGGGGTCAAGTAGGGTCCTCCTGGTGTGGGGTCGGGGCCGGCCTCACGGGAGCACGCTACAAGTTCCAAGAGGCTGGAAGGTCAAGTGGGAGGGCCCCTGGGAGGCTGGATGCTGATCGGACAACTCGCGCAGGACCTCGGCCTGAACCCGATGTGTCCTCAGGACGTCCAATCAGAACGTTTGGAGTGACCAGCTTGCAACGAGCTGCACAGTTCCACTTGTGCAATTTTTGAGTGCTCGTTCGTATGCTGGCTCATGACGTCCATTCCACAGCATTACCTGTTGGTCGACGACAACCCCACTGTTCGACGCCTCGCCCAGGCCGCCTTCGAGCTGCTGCAGCCGCAAGGCACGCTGACGTGTGTGTCGAACGAAACAGAGGCGCTCGAACTGCTGGAGT
Organism: Deinococcus malanensis; assembly: GCF_014647655.1. Taxonomy (NCBI): domain Bacteria; kingdom Thermotogati; phylum Deinococcota; class Deinococci; order Deinococcales; family Deinococcaceae; genus Deinococcus; species Deinococcus malanensis. The sequence continues at coordinate 827 of NZ_BMPP01000048.1, read as the reverse complement.
GCGGATTCGCCCTGCCGGACGTGATCCTGCTGGACGTCACCATGCCAGGGATGAGCGGATTCCGGATGCTGGAGCGGCTCAGGGATCACCCCGAGTTGTCCTTGATCCCAATCGTAATGCTCGGCACCTCGCACGCGGTGAGGAATGCGAGTCCCACATACAGCCTGTATGCGAGTTCCTGCCTGATGAAGTCATCGGCGTTCGAAGCATTTACGGCACGGGTGGAAATGGTGCTGGGGTACTGGCAGGCAATCCGTGTGGCGTACACGGGTGAAGGCAACAGCAACACTCGCCCCTTCCACCAACGATGACGTACTGAACGCTTCGAGCATCTGAGTGCGTGCTTCGAGCTCTGCGTTCTGTTCCTCGAGCGTGTCGGCCAGGTCAGCGGACCGGAGTGCGCCCAGCACCTGACTCTTGAGCAGCTCCAGGAAGTCCCGGTAGGCGCCGTCAACCTGCTTGCGGGCATTGAGCCCAAGACGAGATGGCCCTGGGGAGCGGTGAGGGTCCCCCCCTTGGTCAGGGGCAGGACGGCGACCTGCGTGACGGGTTCCGGCCAGGCTCCCGTGGTCTGTAGAGTGATGGACATGACCTGCATGTCGTGGCCGCCACCCCAGGTTTCTCTCAGCCGTGTCGTGTAGGCAACACATCACTCCATGCAAAAGGTGAACAGTGAGGTGAAGCGTTCTCGAGGCAGTCGCGCGTGTCCTGATGAGGAGGAGTTGGGGTTGCACCAGTTGTGCGTAGACGGAGTTAAGAACTCCGAGAATAACGACAACGAGGTGCGACATGGGACAACGAAAGACGTATTCAGCCGAGTTCAAACA
>NZ_BMPP01000047.1 GCF_014647655.1 Deinococcus malanensis | reverse complement strand
CCAAAGCCGTGATGCACAGCACCCTCCCTCCGGAGGGTGCGCAACTGCTCCCCTTGCTCTGCCGTGAGCCGTGAGGCTGGACCGCTGGCCACCGTGGCCTGAAGTCAGACTGCCGTTTCGTTTGAGCCGACCTTTCCAGCTGTACACGGTGTGCACCGAGCCCCCGAAGTGATCGGCAATCTGCTGATTCTTGTGCGTCCCGCGTGCGATCCATTCAAGCGCCGCGAGGCGACGCTCTTCGAGTTGAGCACGGGAATAACGGGCGGGCTGCCAGCCGGGCATGCATCAAGACTATCAGTGCCAAGCCGCACCGTGATCAATAGATCACGGTCCGCCACCAGGTGCATAGCACCTCCAAGCTGTTCCGTAACTTTTTGCAATTAAGGTTACATTCTGCGCAACAGTCCCTCATGGCCTTGAGCCTAGTTTTACCCTCCTTCATCAAGTACAACAAAAGTACTCAGATGGTATCGAGTGAGCTCCATCATCTCTCTTTCACCGACATGTAAGGAGGTATTCAGGCTGTCGTCCCGCCACGGTGAAGACCTGTAAAGAAGCTGAAGGGTGCAATGTCTGTTTGCACGTCGCTTGCGGCCGCGTCGTCGACAATCCCACTTCCTCATGTTTACTCTATTCTTAAACTTCTAATCTTTGGAGTGGCGCTCTGCCCGGCTTGGGTCATTACATACGTGCACTTGTCACGAGGGGATGCTGATGTTCACGAAGCACATGGCACGCAAAAGCAGGACGGGCCTCACGCTTGTCGGATCCGTACTTCTGACAGGAGCACTCCTCAACGGTTGCGGAACCGGTCCGACTGCTGAAACCGGTACGTCCGCTTCAGTCGGCCTTCGGAGCCTCGAGACCACCACCGAGTCCTATGAAGTGTGGACCCTCGATCAGCAGGACTCGAGAGAAAACCGTGAAGGTGGCGGCCTGCTGTACATCCATGCGGGCAGCGAGCTCGAAGCGCATGCTGGAACTGCCGTGCGCACGGTGATCGACCTCGGCAGTGAAGTGCGCGACCTGTGCCTCGAGCAAACCGGTACTGCTCCCGTGCGCCCGCACATGATCACCTTCAATGGCGGCGACTACAACACCGGCCCCAGCGGCAACACGCACGCCCTCGTGTCATTCGTGGCCACCGGACACGTCGTGTTCTTCGATGCTGCCACTCGCGCCCCAGTGAAGTGTATTGACGTCGGTACCCAGGCGCATGCCATCTGGCCGACACCGGACCAGAAGCACGCCATCGTTGCAGACCAGAACGGCCGCAAGCTCCACCGCATCGCCACAGACTATGCCAAGAACGAGTACCAGGTGGAGACGAGCTTCGACCTGGCGAACTGCACCACACCCGCCGGCGGAGCGTGCACGACGCCGCTGCGCAACGACAACGCGCCGATCTGTCCCCGGGTGGACGCCGCCAACCGCTACACGTTCGTCACTCTACGCGGGGGTGGAATGTTCGTGCTCGACCACAACACCACCCCGATGCGCATCGTGGCCGAGTACGACCGCTCCGTCATCTGGACCGGCTGCGGCGCTGCTGAAGTCGGCGACAAGATGTACGTCAACAGCGGCTCGCTCCCCGGCCGCCTGAGTGGCCACGACCTTTACGCGTTCAACATGAACAGCTTTAGTCTGGACGGCACGCCACCCAACACGCCGGCACCTCGGGTGGTCTATTCCCGGCAATCGACGCAGCCGCTCGACCTGGACTCGCACGGCGTCGCCCTGACCAAGCACAAGCGATACATGTGGATCAACGACCGCATTCAGAACGACGTCACCGTCATAGAGACCGCTACAGATCAAGTCGTGGGACAGTTCTCGTTGGCTGGTCCGCTCAGCAGTGACCCTGCGCCCGACATTTTCGACCTGTCGCCGAGCGGAAACCGAATGTTCGTCACCCTGCGCGGGCCGACGCCGCAGTCGGGTGCCCACGCTGCTTACGGCAACACGCCCGGCATTGGGGTCATTCAGGTCACGGAGGGCGGGAAGAAAGGACAACTCCAGAGCATTGCCCACCTCCCCAATACCCGACCCGGCGTGGCTGCCGACCCGCACGGCATTCGCCTGCGGTACCTGAGCCCCCTGCAGGAGTAACCGAAAGGGGACCGAGGTGAACTGCAATGCGATGGGACGTCCAGATCCAACGTATTGATGGCCCGACTTCTCTCTGGAGGTCAAAAGTGGCAAGGAAGAGCGTTGCACTTCTTCCTTGCTGCTTTCCCGCTTGCTCGGTACGGTAGAGACAGCGTCCCCACACCCAGCCCACTGAGGGTGACCCGATTTTGCGCAGAGTAGAGGGTTCAGGCACCGTATCATCGGACCATGGATACGCTCCGGGTGGTTCCCCTGCTGGTCCTGACGCTGGGCACACTGGCGCTGGCACACGGTGCGGGCTCTGGGGCTGACCTGCGAGGCGCCCGGCTGTGCCTGGATTCTTCCTCAGTCCAGCTGCGCTTTCATGACATCCCCGCAGCGCGGCAGCACAAAGCCAGAACGCTGAAAAACACCTTGCATACGACCCTGACCTCAGCGCTCAAGCACGCCGGCGTGCCATATGAAACACGCACCGCGTGCCAGAAGAATCTGGCTTACACGCAGCTCCTGACGGACGTGCGTTACCTCAATCCGAAGAACTACCAGGGGTTCGGGGACCCTGCCTACTCCTACTCACTGCGCGTCACGGTCGGGTCTTCCGCCGTGACCGCAGCAGCGCAGAGAGGTGCCAGGACGAAGATTCATTACGCTTCCGTGCTGAATGACATTCACTCCGAGGCACGCACGAAACAGTCGTTCGAACAGTTCCTGGGAGCACTGGGCCGAGAGCAGTCCCGCCATCTGGTGCTGGCGTGGCGGAAACACAATCCCTGACACACAGGCGATAATGAAAGATTTTCGGCCTGGTCACCGGGAGCAACAAGGGTCGCGATGGTCAGAACGTTCCTGAGGCGGTCAGAACGTGGATCAGAGGTCTAAGCGACCATACCATGCTCCCGTTCTAGACAGCAAGCGGGCTTTGGCATGATCAATCAGAGGAGCGGCAGGGGTGGCCCAGTAGCAGGGCAGCACCTTCCTTTGCGGAATTGCCCGCGGCTTCAGGAATGGGTTGCGCGCGCGCCCGCACACTGAACATGGATGCCGCGCCCCTCCTCTTCATCTGAGAACACCTCTGGCATGCACATGTGGACGGCAGCCGGAAGTGCGCCGGGTAACGCGCAAGCGTTGAAAAGGTGCCTTCGTAACACGGCCGGGGTCAGGGTCCTGGCGTACAGGCCGCTTCGTCTGCCTCCGGAGAAAGCTGGAGCGCACACTGCCGGTTTTGCTCCGGATGACGCAGCTCACCAGTCCGTACTGCCCCGCTTCGGGGCACGAGACCAAAGCCCTCCTACCCAGCATGAGGACCATCACACAAGTTGATCACGCACAGACGCGCACGCCAGACGACGAACATCCGCCCTCCTCCGGCCGGGTCTGGCCGCAGTGCACTGTGAAGCCAAAGAACCTGAGCTGGGTGCGCAGGCCCAGGTGACCCTGGTAACGGCACGCGACGGACATTGACGACCTTGATCCTTCCTGCACATTCCCAGAGGAAGACATTGTCGAGCGGGTTTCTCTCGGAGACGGGCGGACTCGCCTGGCGTTACGCCGCGGCAGTTGCTCAAGTGTCTTCGAACGCAGGGCACACGCGCGCTGGCTGGGCCATTCGGTCTGGGTGCACATCAAAGACGGCACGCGACAGGCGCACATCATCACTGACGACACAACATTCGCTGCACAGCACGACATGAAAGAGGAGTACCAGGAGCGCTGGTACACCACCGTTCCCGTCGAGCAACTCACGGAATTGACTTATACCGTAAAGAAAGTACCTGAGTAACTCCGTTCAGAGCTGCATGAGATTGAGGGCCTGTTGCGCAGTAGGGAGGTTCGACTCCAAAAACTGCGTCCGGAACGAGCAAAAGCATACTGATTTGAGCTCGGTTCAAATAAAGGCGATTTTTGCCCTCGGGAAAGGCACTTTTCGAATTGAGCCTGCTACTGCGCAACAGGTCTTGAGGCGTCCGGGATGAACTGCCGATGAAACCTGGTGGAGGTATTCGGCGTGCATATGGAGCGAATGCATGTGTGAAAGCTACGGAGTGAAGGGTGCTTCCTCATCTCCCGAACCCGTGAAGAAGTGCTCGCTGAACCAGCGGCCACACCCACCACAACAGGCCGATCGCGGCCGCAACGCCAGCTGTCAATATGTTCGTCTTTCTGTCCCCGAGCACCTCATTCAAGACCAGATGGGACCCTAGAATCAGAGACATCGACAAAGGAACAAGGCCCACGATCACCATTCGCGTCCCCATTTGCTTGAACTGACGCCGGTTCGGAATCGGCCACACCAGGCGGTGGTAGGCCGCAGGTGTCGCGAAGAGAACGAGGCTCAGCAGTGCCGAGAGGAAAGTTGCGGCATAAATGTTCCTTTCCATGACGTCGAGTCGAGCAAAACCGCTGCTGAACGGGAGCGTCACGAGAAACGCTGAGAGCACTTGGGAACCTGAAAGCAGCACACGAATTTCCTTGAGGAGATCATCGAAGGCCTCAGGGGCCAGCGACTCGCCAGATTCAGACATTCAGGCACCTTACCAGTACCGGTCCACAATCCCATACGTCCGCCAGGCCTCCCGCAGGTCCGGGTGCGCCCATAGCAGCTTCGCTTCAGGCAGCGACCTCCAATACACCATCCACCGGGTTCCCTCCTCCAGCCCACCATCGAGCGCGATGTCCTCCGCGTCTGACCCGGTCAGACCGCGCGGGAGGGCAATCCGGCGGCTGATGACGTTCTCGCTGATCGCGTCCCAGTAGTCCGAACCGTAGACCAGCTTGCCCTGAGCGTTGTTCTGAATGCCGAACAGAATGGACAGGTTGTACGACCGCATGGTGCCCGTCAGGCGCATCAGGTAATTCATGCGGCCGTAACTGGGTTGCTCGTCCATCGCGATTGTGGCCGGGTGCGGGAGTTTCCCGGTGGGTGTCGTGCGAGCCACGCGGAAGATCGCTTCCGTAACCCGCCTGAGGAACAACCTCAGCAGGATGGTGCCACTCCCGTCGAGCATGTCCTCCTGGTTCACGGCTACGTAAATCAAGGTTGGCCGCTTAAAGCAGGCTTCCAGGTCGATGTTGACTCAGGACGCTTTGGCGGTGAGATGCACGCTCAGGTCGGCGTCCACGGCCTCGGCCACGCGGCGCAGGATGTCCAGGCTGTGGCCCCAATAGAAGGGGTTCACCAGGCGACTGACCGCGCTGCGGCTGGTGCCCAGGCGGCGGGCCAACTCGGACTGGTTGATGCCAGCCCGTCCCAGCGCGCGCTCGATCTCCCCGCTGACCGGGTTGAGCGGTGCAGGGTCCAGGTGGGCGACCTCGATGTCGGTGGGCAGCTCCGCACGGATCTCCGGATCGACGTCCTGCAGGCCCTGTGCCTGGGGCTCGCGGGGCTGGTCTTCCAGGGCCAGGGCGATGCTCTCGCGGGCGCGCTCGACCAGGTCTTCCCGGGTTTTTGCGGTCACGATGCAGGTGAGGTCAGGCACGAGGGCGTTCCAGTTGTTGGGTCCGGCGCTGATGAGGGTGAGGAATGCCATGGATTCTCCTTTCTGGAATGGGCCTGCGCCCCTTCCTTTATGTGCTGGTGGCCTTATCGACTGCTTTTTCCTGGTAGCGTTGGGCATCGTCTCCGAGGGCTCCGCTGATGATGATGATCTGCCCGTCCTTTTCGTATTTGCGGTGATCTCCTTTGGTGCTTTTGTGCGTGTAGCCGTTGCTTTCGAGTTGGGCGATCAACTGGCGGATCTTCCTAGGCATTTCCTCTCATGCCTATATGTTATCAGATTTAAGAACACCAGGCAGGAGGCAGAGATTTATACAGTAGGTCAGGGACGTCGGATTGAACGTCCCTGACCTGCTGTATCTGTCTACTCAGTCAAACTGCCCCATCCGGCCAGTCGACGATCACGATGTCGGCCGCACCTTCTGTTACCCTGTCGCATGGATCTGCAGCCGCTGATGGACCGCAGGCAGGTGCTCGAGCGTGTCCACCTCCAGGTGAAGCACTTATCAAAAGTCCTGCACCACGACGAAGTCTGGCAGCAGCGCGCGTTCCTGCCGGAACCCGCCCGTGACGTCCTGATGAGACAGGAGCAAGCAATCGCTGGCCTGGACCAGAAGGTTGCAGTGGTGGCAGCTGCGGTCAGTGCGCTGGTTGAGATGATTCAGACTGGGGAGTCACGGCACCGCGACTCGCCACGGTCCAACGCTTCAGTAGACCTGGCAGCCTTACAAGACGAACTGGATCAATCAGTTGCGGGCGCAACACTGGCAGCTGATCTGATTATCGTGCAGATCAACTCGCTGCGTGCCGCCTCAGGCCGACCACCGCTTGATGGAGGAGTCAGCCCCTTCAATTAGGGATGGTGCAGCGCGTGATCCCGAGGTTGCTGAACGCATTGCTGATCACATCAACTTGGCTGAGTTTCTGCGTCAGCATGACTGCTCGGAGGATGCAGCCACCCCGCCTCGCGCAGCGAGTCAATTACCGGCTGCCTGAACCTTGGGGTGTTTAAGCGGTCTCAAACCTGCCAAGTAAATCGGTAGCGCCGGTGTGTCCTTTTCCCTTGGGTGGTGGGAAGTCAGCGCTTGGGGCTCGTCCCCCTGGGCTGGCCCCAAGGGTATTTGTCGTCTTCCCCACGCCTGCAGTGCGACGTGGTGCTGAGGTTCCCCCCTCGGTCGGTCCAGTCCAATTGCAATCGAATCGTAACTCAGCCTGCCCGCTCCAGGCGGGCGAACGTTTGAGGTGCGTGGTTGTCCAGAGAGCTGTGCGGACGAACCTGGTTGTAATCCTGGTGCCAC
>NZ_BMPP01000046.1 GCF_014647655.1 Deinococcus malanensis | reverse complement strand
GCGCCGCGAGGCGGCGCTCTTCGAGTTGAGCACGGGAATACTGAGTGGGCTGCCAGCCGGGCATTCCCCAAGTATATCAATGCCAAACCACGACGTGATCAATAAGCAATTGCTGAGTGGGACTGCACCGCAATTCATGTGGCGCGAGCAAGCAGCTGGACGGTGCAGGGCAGCAACCTCAGCGTTCGTGCCAATCCAGCAGGTGCTGAAGCCGTTGGGTGGATCTTGACCGATACGTCTTTCGTGCAGGCCCTGGAGGAGGCTGCTCAGGCGAGCCTGACTCCCGGAGAGTCGTACAGGATCAAGGGTTGTGACCTGTGAGGCATGCGAGAAGGGGCAACAGTATTTTGTTGGTGTCATTGATAGCTCGACTACCCAGTGTTGCTTCGGAACTTCCACGCACAAGGGAACGAAGAGTCGGTCGTCGTTGCATCTGATCTTCCGGCTTGACTCCCGGATATCCGCGCCTGTCTCCTCGCAATTCTGAAATGATGAACTCATCGGAGGTTCTATGACCACCCTGATCGTCGACGCGCAAAACCTCGGTTACCGTACGTGGTTTGCAGTCCAGGACACTACAACCAGCCCCTACGATGCCTACATTGACGTCCTTCGTGACGTTGCCCGAATGACGGGTGCTTCCCGAAGGATCGCCGCTGTCGAGCGGTCACGCAGCTTCCGCTACGCTCTGCTGCCAGGGTACAAGGACGGCCGAACTCAACGAACCTCAGAGCAGCAGGCGTTTCTCGATGCGCTGCCTAAATTGGCTCGCAAGGCAGGATTCGAAGTGTGGCACGCTCATGCCCACGAAGCAGATGACGTGATGGCAACCATGGCCGTCGCCAGCACTGGTCCCGTGCTGATCGTGACCAACGACCGTGATCTCTATGCCTGCGTTAACGATCGCATCCACGTCCTGGTTCCGGATGATGACGCCCCCGATGGCTTTCGACGTATCGATGAGGCCGCCGTCCTCAACAGTTTCGGGGTGCGTCCCCCCCTCATACCGCTCTTCAGGGCCCTCGCTGGGGATGCCAGAGACAAGATCAGCGGGGTGCGCCAGCTTGGCAAGGTCAAAGCACTCCCGATTCTTCAGGCCTATTCCACGCTTGACGAGATCTACACGCATCTTCCTACGCTTGACCCAAAGCTTCAGCGCCTGTTCGACAGCACACCACGTGAGCATGTCGAACTCTGCCTGAAAGTCGCTACCCTCGTCACAGATGCGCCCATCGAGGAGTACACCGGTGACCTTTCCCCAGCCATCACCGTGACTGCCGCTCCCGTGGCAGCCCTGAACGTGCATATCCTGGCGCACCGTGACCATCTCGTCGCCGACACCGCCAACCAGAAACTCTTTGTGCGGCTCACCCTGACCCCCACCGCCGCCGCCCGCGACGCTCGGCCCGACCTGAGCGTTGCCTTCCTCCTCGACACGTCTGCCAGCATGAGTGACGACGTCACCGATGGGGACGACGATGCTGACCAGGAACCCAAAACCAAAATGGATCTCGTGATTGAGGCGATGCAGACCATCATCGCTGACCCTGGCCTCACGACGCGTGACCGCTTTGCCTTGATTCGTTTCGACGAAGAGCCAGTCATCCTGACGACCTTCACGCCAGCGCAGAACCATGAGGTTCTGTCCGAGGCCATCGACGCACTCGACAGTGAGGGTCCCAGCACCTTCATGGGGGCTGGAATGCGCGAGGCGACCGACCTGCTGCTCACCGAGCATGGAAGCCGTCGTCTGATCTTGCTCACTGATGGGCAGACTGTTGATGAGGATGACGTCAACGAGGAAACCGAACGCCTCGCACAGGCGAATATTCCCGTCACGACTGTGGGCGTGGGTGACGACGTCAATACAGACCTGCTCGTCCATATCACCGACCGCACCCAGGGACTTCCGATCGACATCGTCCCCGACACACACCATCCATACCCGCCGGCCATCCGCGCCTCGGAACTGCCTGCCGCGCTTCTTGAGGAGTTGCGCCGCGCCGCCAATGAGGTCGTCACGGACGTCAGCCTCACCGCCCGCCTTGTCCGTGACGTCCAGCTCGAGCGGATCACGCGCGTTCACCCCACGCAGACCGAAGTGGACTGTACGCGAATCCCTCTTGCCCTGGGCAATGTCGATGCGACCCATGGCGCCACGTATCTCCTCGAATTTACCCTGCCTGCGCGGCCTGCCGCACGCATGCGGATTGCTCAGCTTAGCTGCACATATCGTGTGCCGGGCCTTAGAGTGAGCGAGCAAACTTCACCGATGGACATCATCGTTACGTACACCCCGGATCAGGCGCTTAGCGCGAGGGTTGCGCCAGACGTGATGCAGTGGGTTCAGCAGCGCAACCTGGAGCAACTCATTGCCTCCGCCACCAGGCAGGCTTCCACCGATCCTGCGCAGGCACAGCGGACGCTGCAACTGGCGCGCAACATGACCCAGCACCTGAACAACGGAGTCATGACCGTCGCGGTCGATCGCGCACTCCAGGAACTTCACCGTACGCAGAGCCTCAGCGCCGGAACGTCCAAGACGCTGAGACTGGGCACCAAAACCCAGACGATCCACGCTCAGGATCCTGACCTCCCGACAGAAGAAGAGATCCGCCACCACACCGGCCTATGAATGGCATACGAGGACGATCATGATCATCTGTTCAAAGTGCGGAACCGAGAACGAACTCCACGCAGAATTTTGTGATGGGTGCGGTCTCGAGCTGCCGGAAGTCTCACCCCTTACCGCTACGGATATCGCAACTCCTGCCGAGCATTCGACGCCTTTGGCCGACCCGGTGCCTGCGTCCCTGCAACTCAAAAGGCACGGGGCCCCAGCCGATCTGACCTTTCCCCTTGTGGCGTCTCCCGTGGTTCTCGGGCGATTTCATGCCGCTACCGGTCCGGTGGACATTGATGTCACGGACCTCCCAGGTGCGCAGCACGTCTCGCGCCGACACGCGCAGTTTGTCTTTCATAACGGCACGTGGAACGTCCAGGACCTTGACTCCGCAAACGGAGTCTTCCTCAAGCGCACGGGTGACTCGGCCTACTCTGCAGCCATCAGCCAGCCAGCCGAACTACAGGATGGGGATGAAGTCGCGTTCGGCAACCTGATGCTGATCTTCAGGCAGAACCTCCCGACGTGAAGAGAGGGAAGACTGCGCGAACAGATGCCTCGGAGTCCGACTCCCGGGCTCCACGCGCCACATCCCCGTGTGACTCAGATGGGCTCGGCCATGGAGACACACGCGCTCACTCTGAAGTGCCCGTCAGTGGCGGCATCAGCTACGACCTCGATGAGCAGCTTGACCCAACGGCGGACGATTTAGCCTATCCGGAGTCTTCACTTCCCGAGGGCTTTGAACTTCTCTGGACCCTCCCAGGCGGGTGGTTCGTGGCTGAGCATGCCGGAGCACGCTTCACCATCTCGCACCAGGCGCACTCAGTATGGGAGGACTTCCCTCCGTCTGCTCTGCTGCCCCGTGCTCACCGGATCAATGACCACCTGCTCGGCCTTGAATGGACCGATGGGGCACCACTTGATGCCCCCCTACCGTTCAAAGAAGCAGCCCGTTGTCTGCATGAGCTCGTGGATTTCGTCCTTGCCCTTGAACACCATGGGTATGGCCTTGTTGACCTTGAACCCTCCAGCATCCTCCGAACGAGCGAGGCCCTTCACCTCAGAACTCTCCCTACTGTCATCCCATTGGGCGCAACGGCAGATTCCATTCACCGTGAGGGCCTTACCCCCCCCGAGATCTATACTTCCCAACCCGTCACGCCCACCACCGCCACGTTCGTGCTAGGGGCATTGCTCACCTTCTGGATTTCCGGACGCTGGCCCTCATTAGATCAAGACCCAGTTCTTCCAGCGGGACTGCCCGTGATCCCTGGGGTGCCTCATTTGCTTCGTCGTCTCCTGCAGCATGACCCCACGCTGCGCCCCACCCCACACCAGCTTCGTGCCGAGCTGTGTGCCTTCCTCCGTCCTCCAGCGCCTCGCTACAGCATTGGTGTCGCGACGACCGTAGGGCTGAATCCCGAGCGGCCCCTCAACGAGGACGCCTATGCCTACAGCCACCAGGACGCAACGTTCCACGAGGCTGCGGGCGTCCGGCTGGTTGCCTGCGTTGCCGACGGCATCGGTGGTCTTGAAGCGGGTGACGAGGCCAGCGGCGCTGCCACACGCTCCTTCGTCGAGAGTACTTCGGAGCAAGCGGAGGAACGCTTCTGGCAGGCGAATGCCGCCGTGCATACAGCATTGGGATCGCGTCCTGGAGGCTGCACTTTCACAGGTGTCGTGATCAACGGTACTACCGTGCAGCTCGTTCATGTCGGTGATACGCGTGCCTATCGCGTTACACCAAGAGGGTGTGAGCAGCTGACCCCGGACCATTCGCTTGTCGAACTTTTGATCCGGCAGGGCGCCCTTACCGCCGAGCACGCTGCGCACCACCCACAGCGCAATGCCATCCTTCGCTCCCTCGGAGGGGTGACCGAACGTACACCCGAGTACTGCTTTACGAGTGAGTTCAAGCTTGCTCCTGGAGAATGCCTCGTCCTAATGAGTGACGGAGTCTGGGGTGGCATTCCCGCACAACATCTCTGGAGAATTATGACTGAGGCGCAGGACGCTATTGCCATGGCTGACGCGTTGATTGCCGCAGCCCTCTCCTCCGGCGGCGCGGACAACGCTACTGCTCTGATCGTGCACTGCGGGTAATGAAGCACCTGCCCTGCGACGACAAAAGGAGGAGAGTTGCCCGCGACGCGTCGCGGGCAACTCTCCTCCTTTTTCTCAACGGGAGACCACACCGCCGAGCAAGGAGGAACTCCCGTTGAATCCTTCACGCACAGGGGCCGCTTGACCAAGCACCTCAAAGTCCGGTCCGCCGTTCTTAGCGGTCATGTTGTTCCGAGCGACCCCTCTCGCTTGATTCGAAAATCTAATACCCGCTCCTAGATTCTCCGTCACGACATTGTTCTCAAGGATTGGACTTGCTGAACCGGCGACGTGAAGCCCAATCGAGCGGTTCTGAAGGATTGTATTTCCCTCTACGGTAGGCTTCGAACTTCCTTCGACATGGATCCCATTTTGCCTGTTGTTCTCACAGGTATTGCTCTTGGCGAGACCTGCGGCCTGCTCGTTGTAGAGGATGCCTGCCTGCATGTTGTCCCGGCAGATGTTGTCCTTGAGAATAGGTTGCGCGTTGCCCCCGACCTTAATCCCGCCGAGCGTGTTGTTCTCGCAAGTGTTGCCTGTCGCGATGCCGCCAGCAGAGTTGAAGTACCCGATGCCTGACTTCAGGTTATTGCGGCAGGTGTTGTCCTCCAAGGTCGGTTGTGCGTTTGCTTCGACATGAATGCCACTGTACTTGTTGTTTTCGCAGATATTTCCCCTGGCGACGCCTGTGGCGGTGTTGAAGTACACGATCCCTGTCTGGGTGTTATTCCGGCAGGTGTTGTCCTCCAGGGTCGGTTGTGCGTTTGCTTCAACATGTATGCCACTGTGGTTGTTGCTTTCGCAGGTATTTCTCATGGCGATGCCAGCGGCGGTGTTGAAGTACGCGATACCCGTCTGTGAGTTGCCCTTGCAGGTGTTGTCCTCCAGGGTAGGCTTCGCGTTTCCTTCGACATGGATCCCGTTTTGCTTGTTGTTCTCGCAGGTATTGCTCCTGGCGATGCCAGCGGCGGTGTTGAAGTACACGATGCCCGCCTGCGTGTTCTTCCGGCAGGTGTTGTCCTCGAGGGTGGGCTGTGCGCTGTCCTGAACACTGATGCCCTGGTTAGTGTTGTTCTCGCAAGTGTTGCCCCTGGCGACGCCAGCTGCTTCCTCCAGATAGGCGATGCCTGCCTTCTTATTGGCCTTGCAGGAGTTGTTCTCCAGGGTCGGTTGTGCGTTGCCCTGGATATTGATGCCGTGGTTGGTGTTGTTCTCGCAAATGTTGCTTGTCGCGATGCCAGTCGCTTGCCCCAGGTAGACGATGCCTGCCTGCATGTTGCTCCGGCAGGTATTGCCCTCCAAGATGGGTTGCGCGTTGTTCTGGACACTGATGCCTTGGTTGGTGTTGCTCTCACAGGTGTTGCCCCTGGCGACGCCTGTGGCGGTGTTGAAGTACGCGATACCCGTCTGTGAGTTGCCTTTGCAGGTGTTGTCCTCCAGGGTAGGCTTCGCGTTTCCTTCGACATGGATCCCGTTTTGCTTGTTGTTCTCGCAGGTATTGCTCCTGGCGAAGCCACTGGCATTGCCCAAGTAGGCGATTCCCGCCTGCGTGTTGTTCCGGCAGGTGTTGTCCTCCAGGATGGGTTGAGCCTCTTTCGTGACGATAATGCCACTGAGCATGTTGTTCTCGCAGGTGTTGCCCTTGGCGACGCTAGCAGCAGTGCCGGAGTACCTGATGCCCGCCTGCGTGTTGGCCCGGCAGGTGTTGCCCTCGAGGGTGGGTTGCGCGTCGCCCTCGACGATGATGCCACTGAGCATGTTGTTCTCACACATGTTGCCCCTGGCAACGCCAGCAGCAGTATCGGAGTACCTGATGCCCGCCTGCGTGTTGGCCCAGCAGGTGTTGTCCTCGAGGGTAGGTTGAGCCTCGTCCATGACACTGATGCCACTGAGCATGTTGTTCTCACACGTGTTGCCCTTGGCGGTGCCAGTTGCTGCACCAAGATAGGCGATGCCTGCCATTTTATTGGCTTGGCAGGTGTTGTTCTCCAGGGTCAGCTGTGCGTTGCCCTGGATACTGATACCGTGGTTGTTGTTCTCACAGGTGTTGCCCCTAGCGATGCCAGTTGCTTCCCCTAGGTAGACAATGCCTGCCTGTGTGTTGTTCCGGCAGGTGTTGCCCTCAAGGGTGGGTTGCGCGTTGCCCGTGACAATGATGCCGCTGAGCGTGTTGTTCTCACAGGTGTTGCCCCTGGCGACGCCAGCAGCAGTGTCGGAGTACCTGATGCCTGCATTTTTATTGGCCTGGCAGATGTTGTTCTCCAGGGTGGGTTGCGCGTTGCCCTCAACACTGATGCCCTGGT
>NZ_BMPP01000045.1 GCF_014647655.1 Deinococcus malanensis | reverse complement strand
CTGGACCTGCTGGTCGGCCAGTTGGCCATCGCGGTGGAGAATTGCAATCTCTTCGAGGCGTTGGAGCGTCAGAACCTGGCGCTGCGTCTGGCGTACGACGAAACCATTGAAGGTTGGGCGCGCGCCCTGGACTTCCGGGACAAGGAAACTGAAGGGCATTCCAGGCGGGTCACCGAACGGACGGTTGAACTCTGCCGGGCGTTGGGGTTACCTCCCGAGGATTTGCTGGATGTGCGCCGGGGGGCCTTACTGCATGACATCGGGAAGATGGCGATCCCGGATGTGATCCTGCTGAAAGCGGGACCACTCACCGAGGAGGAGTGGGTGGTTATGAGAAAGCACCCGGATATGGCAGTGGAGCTGCTCGCGCCGATCAGGTTTCTCCGCCCTACCCTGGACATCCCGCAGTGCCACCATGAGAAATGGGACGGGACCGGGTACCCGGCAGGACTCCGGAGCACTGCAATCCCGCTGACAGCCAGAGCGTTCGCGGTGGTGGATGTCTTTGACGCGCTCACGAGTGACCGTCCGTACAGGGCGGCGTGGACACTGGAGAGGGCGTTACAGCACATTCAGGCAGGAGCAGGCACGCATTTTGATCCGCAAATCGTAACCGTGTTTCTGGAGATGCTCCAGCAGACGTGAAGTCCACCCCCGTTCAGGCTTGAAATGCACCCACTGGCCGGCGGCGCGTCCGGAAGCCAGACAGCGACCCTCATATTGACGCTTTGCTCTGGTTGCCTCGGCCTTCATGCGCTTCTGGCGGCACCATGAACGGTCACTGTAAGAGCCCAGCCGTTACGCTGCGCCCGGTACGGAACATCGCCTGCCTCGGCTGGGCTTGACCCGCCGCATTATCACCAATCACAGCGCCCCGCCGCATTCCGCTGAACTCCCTGCATTCCTTGATTTCAGGCTGCCGCCTGAAACCAAGCAGCAGCTTACTCCACCCCGCCCCGACTGCACGCCCTTTGGAGCCCCATGACCCCTGCCCACGAAGACGCTCGCCTCGCTGAACTGCACCGCTTCGGCATTCTCGACACCCTTCCGGAGCCTCAGTTCGACCGGATCGTCGCACTCGCCGCCCGGTACCTGAACATGCCTGTCGCAGCGGTGTCGTTCGTGGACAAAGACCGGCAGTGGTTCAAGGCCCGCATCGGCATGGACGCCACCGAAACGCAGAAAAGCGAGTCCATCTGCGCGATCGCCATTCAGCAGGAAGAAGTGCTGGTGATTCCCGACGCCCGGAAAGACCCGCGCGTGAATGGCATGAACTGCGTTAGCGTCGACCAGATCGTTGGTTTTTATGCCGGTGCTCCGCTGCGCACACCCGACGGTTACCAGCTGGGCACCGTGTGCGTGATGGACAGCGTACCTCGCTCGTTCACTGCTGAGGAGGAGGGTGTCCTCGAGGACTTCGCAGCCCTGGTGATGGATGAACTGCGCCTGCATGTCACCGTGCAGCAACTGGGGGACCTCGCGCTGCTCGACTCCCTGACCGGTCTGCCCAACCGAGCGAACTTCCGTCAGCGCCTCACGCAGGCCATGCGCCGCGCGACCCTCAACAGTTCGAAAGTGGTGCTGGGCCTGATGGACCTCGACCGCTTCAAGCTCATCAACGACACACTCGGTCATGCCGCTGGCGATGAGGTGTTGCGCCTGACTGCCCATCGCCTGAGTGAATGCCTGGCGTCGAGCGACACGGTCGCGCGCATGGGCGGTGACGAGTTCGCCCTGATTTTCACGGATGTGGCTGAGGCTGCCAGCACCGAACGCATCCTGACGCGCATCCGTCAGGCCTTCAGCGCCCCGTTTCTGCTGGAGGATCAGGAAATCTACGTTCACTGGAGCCTCGGCCTGACCATCTTTCCTGACGACGCGGACCAGAGTGAAGCCCTGCTGACCCAGGCGGACACGGCCATGTACCGAGCCAAGCGTGCGGGAGGTGGCCACGCGTTTTTCAATGTGCAGCATGACCGGCGCACCCCGGCGGAGATGACGCTGCTGACGGGACTGCACCACGCTCTGGAACGCTGCGAATTCCGGCTGCACTACCAGCCGATCATTCATGCCGTCACAGGGGTAGTGGCGGGCTACGAAGCCCTCATCCGCTGGGAAGGCCCGGACGGCCTGGTGAGCCCTGCTGAGTTCATCCCGCTGGCCGAAGTGTCGGGTCTGATCGTCCCCATCGGGCAGTGGGTGCTGCGCGAAGCGGTCCGGACGGCCGCGCTGATCCCTCTCGGGCACATTGCCGTGAACGTCAGCCCCCTGGAATTCTCCCAGCCGCATTTCGTCGAGTACGTTGCGCGGGTGCTGTGCGAAGAAAACCTTGACCCCGGCCGGCTGTTGCTGGAAGTCACTGAGAACAGCCTGCTCGACCCTCGCCGTGCTCAGGATGTACTTCAGGACCTGCGCACGCTGGGGGTGCGGGTGGCACTGGATGATTTCGGGACCGGCTACAGCAGTCTCTCCGCCCTGGCCGGATTGCCGGTGGAAGTGCTGAAAATCGACCGCTCGTTCATGGCGCAGGTCGGGCAGCCCAGCCCAGAAGGCATGCGGGCCGCCGAACTGGTTCGTGCAGTCGTTGCGCTGGCGCGCGCCTTTGGGCTGGATACCGTGGCTGAGGGCGTCGAGACACAGGTGCAGGCGCGGGCCCTCTCTGAACTGGGCTGCACTTTTCTTCAGGGTTACCACTTCGGCCGCCCTGGCCCGCTGCCTCAACCAGCCGTGCACGGCGCACACGCTCCTGTCGCCTGAGCCCAGCACGATCAGCATCATGGACGGGCTCTGCTTGACACGGCCTTCCGTCTGCCCACGGTCGACAGCATGACGACATCCTGGACGGAGGGAGCGTCCTGTGGCAAGCCGAAGGTCAGGCTGACGTCCGGCGGACGTGGGGCACTCAGGGCTGAAGATGCTGTAGGGCAAACTCCGAGGCAGGAACAGGCCGGCCCAGAAAGTAGCCCTGCCCCACCGGACACGCCAGTGACCGCAGCACCTGCAACTGGGTGTCCGTTTCGATCCCCTCCGCCACAACCGCCGCGTCCAGTGCCTGACCCAGCGTCAGGGCACTCTGCACGAGCGCCTGATCCCTCACCCCGCCAGGCAGCGGGTGAACAAAGGTTCGGTCGAGCTTCAATTGCGCAATCGGCAGGTGCTGCAACTGGCTGAGGTTCGAGTACCCCGTCCCGTAATCATCCAGCGCCACCCGCACCCCCAGGGAGGCCAGCTGCTCCGCCTGCCGGCGCGCTTCCACAGGCTCCGAGAGCAGCACGCTCTCCGTGATTTCCAGGACCAGCCTCGAAGGTGACAGGCCTGTCTCCAGCAGGATCTGCTGCACCAGGGGCACGAACGTTGCTTCCTCCCACTGCCGCACCGACACGTTCACTGCCACCACCAGGTCCGGATGGCCAGCAACCTGCCAGCGCACTGCTTGCGTGCAGGCCTCCCGGAGGACCCAGGCGCCGAGCGGCACGATCAGGCCCGTTTCCTCCGCCAATGGAATGAAAGTAGCGGGCGAGATCAGGCGGCCGTTCGCTTCGCGCCACCGGACAAGCGCTTCCATCCCGATGATGGCCCCGGTTGCCAGGTCAACCAGAGGCTGGTAATGCAACTCGAACTCGCCGGTGTCCACGGCTCGGGACAGCTGCCCGCGTAGGTGGAGTTTGGCCTGCGCCGCGCGGGTCATGTCCTGGGCGTAAAAGCGGTACTGCCGCTTCCCGGCCGCTTTCGCCTGGTACATCGCGGTGTCGGCCGCGAGCAGCAGGGCTTCAGCGTCCTGCCCGTCGGTGGGGTATAAGCTGATGCCTACACTGCACCGCATATCCAGCGTAAAGCCGTCTACTTCGAAAGGGTGGGCGAGGGCGTCCTGAAGCCCTTGCGCCACCCGTGCGGCGTCCAGCGCGTCACGAAGCTCGGGCAGCAGGATGACGAACTCGTCCCCTCCGAAGCGGGCCACCGTGTCTTCGGACCGGAGGACCGTACATAACCGCTTTCCCACCGCTTTCAGGAGTTCGTCCCCCACCGCGTGCCCGAGCGAATCGTTCACCGTCTTGAACGCGTCGAGGTCCAGCACCAGCATGCCCACCGGGGTGCCATGTCGTTGGGCGTGCAGGAGGGCCTGTTTCGCCCGGTCCAGCAGCATCAAGCGGTTCGGGAGACCGGTCAGGGCGTCGTGATGCGCCAGATACTCACTGCGGACCTGGGCTTCCTTCGCCTGCAACATCGCCAGGCGCAATTCGAGTTCGTCGATCACGATAGCGGCCAGGTCCTGAAGGAAGGCTTGTTCCTCGGGGGTGAACGACCGCGGTCGATGGTCGTACACTGCGAGCACGCCGATGTTGTAGCCGTCCGGGGTGGTGAGCGGCGCGCCCGCGTAGGACCGGGCGCCTTCGTATTTCACCATGGGGTCATCCTGAAAACGGGGCGTGGCCAGGAGGTCCTCGACCACGAAGACGCCGTACTGCTTGATGGCTTCTCCGCAGCAGTTGCTGTCCCGGTCCATCTCGTGGATGTTGGTGCCGACCGTGGATTTCAGCCAGGCGCGCTGGGCGGCCACGAGGCTGATGATGACGACGGGGACGCGCAGGAGGGGTTTGACGAAGCGGGTGATGCGGTCGAATTCGGCTTCAGGTGGTGTGTCGAGGACCAGGTAGCGGTGGAGGTGGTCGAGGCGTTCCTGATCGTCTGGCGTGTCAGGATTCAACATTTTAATAGGTGTATCACTTCAGGGTGGAGTCAGCGCAGAAAAACCCTTCACAGATGAGCCGTTCGTGGCGTCCAGTGTCATGTGCAGGCCCGCAACGGAGCGAGCGCCAGCGTGAAGAAGACCGCGTCATACGTCAACTCAGGCAGAAGCGGTAAGGCACCGAAGGATATGTTCGGGTATCTCAGCCACACCTCAACTTTTCTTGGTGCCCTGAATGTGAGCAGTACGTCCCGGAACTCCTGCTGGACGTGTGCCTGACCTGTCTGGAAGGGGAGGGCGTTTGAATGGGCAGGCAGAGCAGCGTCCGTGTGAGTAGGAAAAGAGGGTGGCCTTATGGTCAGGATCTACGTCGAAACCGCTGGTTTCCAGACGAGCAGCAGATTTCCCGCCTGAGGCTTGAGGTTTCGGTAGCACCCCGTCAACGGCAACGACCTTCGTCAGATACAACCCCTGAACTCACGCCCCCTCAGCCGCGCGCAACGTGAAGTAAAAGCAACTCCCTTCACCGACGGTCGAGGTCGCCCAGAGGCGCCCCCCAGCCCGCTCCACGACCTTCTGACAGATGCTCAGCCCAAGCCCTGTCCCCTCGAACTTCTCACGGGTATGAAGTCGCTGGAAGAGCTCGAAGATGCGGTCCAGGTACTCCGTGTCGATCCCGATGCCGTTGTCCGACACCGTGAACTGCCACCACTCGCCTACCCGAGCGGCGCTCACATGCACCTCGGCCGTGACGCCTGGACGCGAGAACTTGACGGCGTTCCCAATCAGGTTCTGGAAGAGCTGCGCGAGTTGAGGCCCGTCACCCAGCACGACCGGCAGGTCTCCCCACGTCACCTGCGCCTGCGTTTCGGTCAAGCGACGCTCGAGACGCGCCAAGGCCTCCGAAAGGGGGGCGCGCACATCCACTGCCTGAAGTGGCACCTGATCCCCGTTCAAGCGTGAGTAGGTCAGGACGTCATCCACGATAGCCTTCATCCGCTCGGTTCCTTTGAGGGTCATGTCGAGAAACAACTGCCCTCGGTCATCGAGGGACTCGCCGTACCGGTGCTTGAGCAGGCCCACGAAACTCGCGACCGTCCGAATCGGTTCGATCAGGTCGTGCGACGTGATGTACGCGAACCGCTCGAGTTCCGTGTTGCTTCGCCGCAATTCCGAGTTGGCCCGTACGAGGTCCGCCGTGCGTTCCTGCACGCGCTGTTCGAGCGCTTCATTTACGTTGCGCAACTGCGCTTCGATCCGCTTGCGCTCGCTGATGTCCATGACCGTGCCGATGAACCGCACTGCACGCCCATCTTCAAAGAACGCCCGACCTTGAGCGACGATCCAGCGCTCCACACCGTCCTCCAGGCCGATCGTGCGGTGTTCGGTGTAATACTCACCCGGCCCGTCCGGTGCGAGGGCCACGTTTACGGCCTCTTCGACGCGCGCGAAATCCTCGGGGTGCACCCCTGGGACGAACACGGATTCGAAGGTCACCTCCGCCTCCGGGGAGAGTCCGAAGAGCGCTTTGGTGCGTGCATCCCAGCGGAGTTCGTTATGGACTGGGTCGTAGTCCCACGTGCCGATCGCCGCTGCCTGGGTCGCGACGCGCAGCCGGTCCTCACTTTCGCGGAGTGCAGCTTCTGCCGCTCGACGCTCGGTCAGGTCCTGCATAGCACCAATCATCCGCACGGCCCGCCCGTGTGGGTCGCGGAGGACCATGCCACGGTCATGCACTTCCGCATACGAGCCGTCCGCACGGCGAAAGCGGTACTCCTCCGACCAGGTGTCACTCACGCCGTCGATGACAGCGTGGATGCTGGATACCACCCGCTCGTGCTCCTCAGGGTGAATGTTCGACTTCCACCACGCGCCGGAGGGCCTGATCTCCTGCGGCGTGTACCCGAAGTGAGTCTGCACCGCCTCGTTCCACGAAATGTGATCGGACGCCAGGTCCCAGTCCCAGATCACTTCGTTCGTCGCGCGCACCGCGAGGCGGTACCGCTCTTCGCTCTCCTGGAGGGTGGAGAGTGCGGCGCGCCGTTCCTCTGCGTCAAGCAGCACCCCAGGAAAGGACAAAGGCGTGCCGTCCTGTGTGTGGTCAACCCGACCGTTCGCCTCAATCCAGTAGTACTGTCCGTCACGACGCCGCACCCGGTACTGATGCGCGTACGGCCCTCCACGCGCGATAGCCGTGTCGATCGCGCTGACGAGTTCGGGCTGGTCGTCCGGGTGGACGCTCGCGATGACCTGCTCGAGGCTGAGCCCATCGCGGCCCATCGCCGGGTCGAGGCCGAAATTCTCCGCGAACCCCTCATCGACGGTGAAGCGATCCTGGGGCAGATCCCAGAACCACGTGCCGAGAATCGCGCCCGCAGCCAGCGCGAGCTGCACGCGCTGGGCGTTTTCCCGTTGCGACCGTTCGGCGAGGATCTGCGCGGTGACGTCCTGCTCGGCCACTACACCACCAACGATTTTTCCGTCATCACCTCGGATCGGTGCGGCGTTGTTGAGGAAGAAGCGCCGCCCGCCGTTCGTGGATGCTTCGTCTCCAAACGGCTGGTACTCGATCAACTCACCCCGTACCGTCTCACCCTTGAGGAGCGCGCGCGCCAATGCCCACTTATCCGCCTTGATGCGCTCTGCGGTGCCCGGCCACCAGCCCACCCACTCGCCGTACTGCTCCCAGCTCGTCGTTTCGGGTGGTACGTTCCACAACTCGCGGTGCGCGGCGTTGTCGCGCACCAGGCGACCCGACGCGTCGGCGATAATGACGCCGACGGGCAACGCGTCAAGCACCGCGGAAAGCTGAGCTTCGGTGGCTTTGCGCTCCGAGATGTCCTCAACCACGCAGATCTCGTAATCGGGTCGTCCATGCGCGTCGCGCACCAGCGAAAGGGTCAGGCGCGTCCAGACGTCATGGCCGAACTTGTGGAGGAAGCGCTTCTCGACGGTGTAAGTATCGAGTTCACCGGCGGCCATGCGTTGGAATGGCTCAAGGTCGAGGTTCATGTCATCCGGGTGCGTGATGGCCGTCCAGGGCGTGGCGAGCAGCACCTCGCGGGAGTACCCGGTGATACGGCACAACGCGTTGTTCACCTCCAGAAAGCGCGCCCCTTCGAAAGCGACGCGTGCGATGCCGACGGCGGCGTGCTCGAACACCGCGTAGTATCGGTCCACGGTCACGCTGGCGCGGTCCACCCGCATGAGGGTGCTGGCGAGGCTGCTGGCGAGAGTAAGGAGGAACGTCCGTTCCGCTTCGGTAATGTCGTGATGCTCGAGGAAGCCGAGGGTGAGGACCCCGAGGGTCC
>NZ_BMPP01000044.1 GCF_014647655.1 Deinococcus malanensis | reverse complement strand
CCGTACGACGAGGAGTTCGAAAGCAAGCGAATGGCGGCTTTAATGGCCCAGCCAGTGCCCTCCTGATCCCGTGCTTGACGGCAACCCATTCAGACCCTATCTAGTCTGCTTCTGCGGTCTGCCGGAGGTGCCGAGCGGTGGGACGGTGACTGCGAATCCACGCCCACGTGTGCATCGACCACGTGAGCGTGGATACCGATTGCGGTTGCGCAAAGGCTCCCGCTCGAGGAGCCGATCTGTGGGCCTGTCGTCCATTCACGGCGTGACCTGTTGACAGACGTCATACCGCAGGGGACGACCGGGTGCTTAAAGAGCGCACCGGTAAGGAATGGTGGAGAGCGAGCTCCGCGCCGCAAAAGCGGAAGGCTATGCGGTGGTCGTCACCCGTCCCTGAGCTGGGAAGCGAGCCCCATACGGCCCGGGAGGGCGAGCATGTCTATCACTCCTGTGTTTCGGTGCCTGCAGCCTTCAGTTTAACGATGATGTCCTCTACGAGCCCCGATGACATTCCATCCGGATACGTCAACACGGTGTCTGTAATCAGCTCGGTTCCCTCAGGCAGTTCCATATGGTGAATCAACGAGATGTTGCGCCAGGGAACCGCATAGGTGGTTCCGACACCCTTCACGATGTCGTTGAGGTCGAGGGTGCCATTTTTACCCGACGCAACTCCCTCAATAATGCCTTCAAGTTGCTCCGTTTCAACCTTCAGACTGATGCGAACGCCAGAGTTGAGCAGCAAATCGACAAGATGAGACATGAGACATTGTACCTGCAGCTGACTCACGCACGTTTCGTCAGTGCTATCGATGGGCACGATGAGGCATGGAACGAACTATGCACGAAAAAGCATATGCCCAAGGTGAGCACAGGCCACATCAGGACTTCAGGATGAGCGACACCAGTCCAAATATGGTACGTACAGTGCCAGTGGAACCAAAACTGGGTGGCCCCAAACGGCCTGAGGATCATGTTCCCGTGTGCACGCCGATTCTGGTGCACCGGCTGGGCCTTCTCGGTATCGGAGGGAATCCGCGCATCGATCCGCCTGGTCTGTGGCCGACGGCAGTGGGGATCGGCCTGGCCATAATGTGGCGGACGACGCGTTCCACTGCGTGCGGAACCCTGGGCGGAGATTCAGCTCCTCGCTGGTGTCCAGCCGGTTGGTCTCCGGATCGCGTGCGGAGACCACAACTGGCACGCATGTGACGCAGCGGGTGTACTTACTGATCTGTGCGTTGATCCGTAACGGCGACGGCCAGAAAGCGCCCTTCAGAGGGATACTTTCAGCGTCAGGACTGCTACCGACTTACACTCAGATCAGTAAACACGAATTTTAGCGCTGTGGGGCGCCCTGGCGGCCTAGCAGTCAAGGGGCAACCGGCACACTCAGCGGCATGACGAAATTATGTGCCAGACGGTGGAGCATTCGTGGAAGGCAGACACGCCTTTTCTCCCTCGCCGTGGTGCTGTCCACTGGTCTGGCGCAGGCACAGTACTCGCCGTCAGTGACCTCCGATCTGGGCGTGGGTTTCGGACAGGCGGCGCTAAGCAGTTCCATTCTCCAGGGCACCTGCGCACTGTCCGGAAGCTCGGGTCAGGAGACGCGCTACAAACCGGATCCACGTCTGGCCGTGAAGTTCAGCGAAGCCCGCCTGGCACAGTTCCGGCAGGCTACGGCCGATCAGCTCCTGAAAGGCAAGACCGCGCAGCAAAAGAGGGAGTGGATCGCCGTTCTAGTGGACAACGACATGGTCAACCGATTGTGGGTTTTCAACGACTTCGAGAAGCACAGTCCGGGCCTGTCTGAATTGGTGGCCACCTACCTGGGCGGTATGTGGAAGCGCGTGTCGGGCACACGTCCCAACCCGACCAAGCTCTTTGGCCTCCGGGAACAGCTGCAGCGCTCTATGCTTGAGCCTGCCCGGTACTCCAGAATTAAAGCCATGTCGCCGGCGCAGCGGCTGGGCTAGATGTTCAGTCTGTCCTATGACCATGATTCCCTGGTCCTGGACGCCCGGTTGAACGACGATCAGGCCAGCCGTCAGAGGCGCGCAAAGCTGGCGCTCGCTTCGGTCAAGGGCAATGGTTTCGATCTGAGCCGGCTCGATCTGAAGTAGCAGTTACGCTCACCCACCCTGGCGTGCGTCCTCCCGGCGAACCATTGCGTTGCCTCGCGCATGCCGAAACGTTCGTAGAACGGCATCAGCCCGACGCCGTTGAGGGCCTGTCAGGCATGCATGGAAGCCGTCTGCATCACCCGTGTCCTGTGGCAACCCACCAGACCACCTGCCGCCCGAACACTTCATTCAGAAGGCTTTTGAGATACTGGCGCAACATCGTGAGGGTACGCTGCTTCGATACTCGGCAGTTTACCGGAGACGATATGGTTTTTGGTGTTCCCCGAAGGCGTAATGCGTTCGCATGATGATGTCCTGCGGGTGATTGCCCCAACGGCGTCCGAACAAGTTGAGTCCGCCTACGTTTTGGGCATCGTCTTTCACGCCGAGGCGAACGGTGACATGGTTATTTTCGTCCAGTCGCAGGTCGGACAGTGTCACATTGGAGATGCGTTCGCTGCCAACGAAGGAGCCTTGTGACGTCACGCGCCAGTGCTTGAGCAGGCCGTGCTGAGTCTGATCGTCGGGCCACCATGCCGGCGTGAGTTTGCCGTGCACGCCGCCGAAGTCACTCGGTGACGTCCAGGTTCCTACTTCGGTATGATTGACCCACAGGGTGAAGTCCGAAGGCCAGTCGAGGTTGTACTGCGGGGCTTCGGAGCACATTTCCATGGAGAGATCGAACTCGGTGGCGTGGGCGCCGAATGGTACGTTGTTGGGAAAGGCGTATTCCACAAAGCCGCTGCGAAACCACAGCAGTTGGGCGAACATGTGTTCGGGTTCGTAGAAGGAGCGGGCGTCGTCCATTCGTCCGATGGTCCTGGTATCCGACGCCAGGCCGCACATGGGTCGAGCGTCGACAAGCCGGTATGCGCCGATGGGCATGCTGACTTCCACGACGTCTTCGCCCGCTTCTACGTTGACGCCTGGGAACTTGAACAGCATCTCGTCGTAGCGTTTGGAGACCAGCTTCTGCGAGCCGCGCGTGCCTGGTGTGTACTCGACATTCACCAGGCCGGCGCTTTCAAGCTTTTTCAGGTGAAACAGCACGGTCGTGTAAGGCAGACCGAGGGCACTGGTCAGTTCGGAGACGTTCATGACGTTGTGGGAAAGCAAGCTGAGGATCAGGAGGCGGGTGTCGTGGGCAAGTGCGATCAGGACGGGCATGGACACTTCGCTGTCGACGACGAGGGTGCGGGCACCAGAAATCGGCATGGTCTCTCCTTTCTCTCAACTATATTACACACATTGAGAGAATGGAGGCCTAATCTTGCCGAACATTGAACGAAAACCTCATTGTATGCGCGTTTCGCCCCCCCCACACTTGGCTCGCAAAACTCACAACTTCACTTGACAAAAACGACCGGCCGGTCCTAAGATCCGGGTACCGTCAATTCAGTAGCCCAGCGGACCGTCAAGCCTCCCTCGCTTGTCCTTCGTTATCCATCGATCAACCGGAATCGGCGGCTTCTCATGCCTGGCTCCAGCTCACCGTGCTTGAGCCCAACGTCGTCGCCTTAATCAGATTTAAGGAGGAGTTTGACCGTTACGCCACTGTCCGAGTTGGAACCCGGAGCCCCGCATTCGCCTCACAGCTTCAAGGAGTCCCGATGACACGCATCAGCCATATCCTGACGTTCAGTGCCCTTCTTGGCAGCTCGGCCCTGGCCCAGCCTACCCAAATCACCTTCTGGAACTTCCTTGGCGGCGGCGACGGCGCGCGCATGAAACAACTCGTCGACGGATACAACAGCAGCCAGAACAAGTACAAAGTGGAACAGACCACGCTGCAGTGGGGCGTGCCGTTTTACACGAAGGTGCGCACCTCCATCTCGGTCGGAGAGGGGCCGCACCTGATCAGCTTCCACCTTTCACGCATGACCGGCTGGGCGCCTGAGAATCTGCTGCGTCCGATCACGGCGCAAGAGCTCGCTAGTGTCGGCTTGAAAAGGGCTGACTTCTTCCCTCGGCTCTTGAACGCCGCCACCTACCGGGGCAAAACGTACGCCGTCCCGCTCGACACACATCCGCTCGTGCTGTACTACAACAAAGACCTCGCGCGTAAAGCCGGACTGCTGGATGCACGCGGCAAACTCAAACCCATCAATTCGATGGCAGAGTTCAATGCTGCACTGAAAGCCGTGGCCGATAAAACCGGCAAGACAGGACTGGCCTTCCAAAACAATCCAACATCCTCGGCACCCTGGAGGATGTGGATCACGCTGATGGCTCAGCAAAAGGCCAAAATCGTCGAGAACAACAAACTCGTCGCCGGTGAAGAAGGCAAGAAAGCGCTCGCGACCATGGTGGCCTGGGCGAAAAACAAGAACATGGCCATGAACGCCGACTACCCGTCGTTCGTCGCGCAGTTCACGACCGGCGAAGCCGCCTTCATGATCAACGGCGTCTGGGAAGTCCCCAGCATGGTGGACGGACGCAAAGCGAACAAGATCGCGTTTGATTACGGAGTCGCTCCGATGCCGGCCATGAACGGCAGTCAGAACGTCTGGGCGGACTCGCATGGCCTCGCGATTCCCAACAACGCCAAGAAACCCATTTCCAAGGAGCACCTGGCCGGTGTTATGAACTTCATCGCGTACGTGCAGAAAAACAGCATGATCTGGGCGCAGGGCGGACACATCCCCGCTTACCGTGCCACCGTCAACTCCAAGGAGTATGCGGTGCTCAAGCCGAACAGTGACTACGCTGCGAAGGCCGCAGCGAACGCCGTGTTCGATCCGCCCGGCTGGTTCAGTGGCGCTGCCGGTCCGCTGCAGTCAACGGCGCAGAAGTACTTCGTGGCCGCCATTCAAGGTCAACTGAGCGTCGATCAGGCTTGGAGTATGTTCGAAGCGGACGCCAACAAACTCATGGCCAGCAGTCCCAACCCCTGATCCTCAGGCAGCCCCACCCGCGTGCGGGTGGGGCTGAACACGCGCATTTGGCGCCGGGAGAATGCCGTGAGAGACTCCATTCCGAAGATTGCTTCCACCGGAACAAGCAGACCACGCGTCGTTCGGCAGCGCACGTCGAACGACCTGACGGCCGCCCTGATGCTGGCCCCCTTCCTGCTCACGTTCGTGCTCTTCTTCATCTATCCCATGCTTCGCGCGATCCAGCTAAGCTTCACGAGCAGCTCCCTCACGGAGACAGGCGCATACGTCGGTTTTGCGAACTACGCCAAACTCGTCGGGGATGCTGACTTCTGGGCGTCACTTCGGCACACTGGGGCGTTCGCGCTCTACACCACCATTCCAACGGCCGCGATCGGATTACTGATGGCGCTCGCCGTGAACCGCCTGCTCCGCGCGAAGAACTTCGCCCTGGCCCTCTTCTTTCTTCCATACGTCCTGCCTGTGAGCGTCGTTACGCTTGTGTGGCAATGGATACTTAACGGCAACTTCGGCATCGTGAACGCCCTCACGGGACTGAACAACCTCTGGTTCAGTCATGTGGATACCGCCATGGTCACCGTGGCCGTCGTGACGGTGTGGTGGACGGTCGGCTTCAAGATGCTGCTGTTTCTGGCTGGCCTGCAGAACATTCCCAAGGAAACGTACGAAGCCGCCGCGCTTGATGGCGCGCAAGGCTTCCAAATCTTTCGTTACATCACCTGGCCGCTGCTGTGGCCCATCACCATGCTCGTGCTGATTCTTCAGCTGATCGCGTCACTCAAGATCTTCGCGCAGGTCTACATCCTCACTGGTGGCGGGCCGTTCAACTCCACTCGCGTGGTGCTGCAATATATGTACGAAACAGCCTTTCAAAACCTCAACGGCGGATACGCCTCAACCATCGCTGTGGCGTTTTTCCTGATCGTCCTGACAATGTCCCTGTTGCAAGCGGCATTGCTCTCGAGGAAGAGCTGATGCGCCGCAGCAACTTCAACTGGGGCGTAATCGCCACGATCGCAACCTTCGCGCTGGGGGCGCTGTGGGCATTCCCGCTCCTCTGGGCCGTACTGACCGCGCTGAAACCCGAAGAGCAGGCGGTCGCCAAGCCGCTGGTGTGGCTGCCGAATCCCCCCACGTTCACCGCCTTTCAAGAAGTCATCGCCCTGGGAAGCCTGTCGCGCTGGTACTTCAACAGCACCGTCACCTCACTCGTCATCACCATCGCAACGGTCGTCCTCGCGGCACTGGCGGCCTACGCTTTTTCACAGCTGCGCTTTCGCGGTAAACAGGTGCTGTTCTGGACGTTCCTCGCGGGCATCATGATTCCGTTCGAGGCGCTGCTCATTCCCCTCTTTCGCCTCATGCATGATTTCGGAACCATCAATACCCACGCAGGCATCATCTTGCCGCAAATTGTTTCGCCCGTTGCGATTTTCGTGTTCAAAAGCTTCTTTGACGCCATTCCAAAAGAACTCCGCGAAGCGGCAGTGGTGGACGGCGCCAGCGAATGGCGCATTCTCTACCAGGTCTATATTCCACTCAGCGCGAGCGTCTTGTGGGGCATCGCGATCGTGACGTTCATCGCCGCCTGGAACAATTTCCTGTGGCCGTTCATCATCACAACGTCAAGTGACATGATGACCCTTCCGCTGGGCCTCACGCAAGTTCAGGACGCCTACGGCCTGCGTTTCGCACGCACGATGGCCGTCGCCGTGCTCGCGGCCCTGCCGGTGGTGATCGCCTACCTGATCTTCCAGCGCCGCGTGACCGAAGGCTTCCTGTCCGTCACTGGAATCAAAGGCTGACCTTAGCCACGCAACATCACCCCTCGACGCGCGGGTCACCCGCACCGGTCAGCCACGGCACACACGCCGGCTGGTACGCAGCAACGCCAGCATGTTCGGCACTTCCCAGCCCTCGAGCGACCGAGTTCCGACCATTCAACAGCACCGACCGCCACAAGCGAGCGGAAGCGTTCGACGATCCCGACTCAACACTGAGGTACCACATGCACGAACCGAGCCATGTCGAACCCACAGGCCCCAGCAGTCCACAGGTGCACCCCCGGCCTCAACTCACCCGCGAACGCTGGGAAAACCTCAGCGGAGTCTGGCAATTCGCGCATGACGACGACAACCGTGGCCTCGACGCGCGCTGGTACGAACATGCCGACGCCTTCGATCAACATATCGTCGTGCCCTACCCGCCCGAAAGTCGAGCGAGCGGCGTCCACGCAACGGGATACCACCCGGTCGTGTGGTACCGCCGCGCGATTTCCATCGCGCCGCAGGACCGGGCCGGCCGGGCCCTCCTGCACTTCGGTGCGGTCGACTACCGCGCTCAAGTCTGGGTCAACGGGCGCCTTGTCGCCCAACACGAAGGCGGCCACACACCGTTCACGGCCGACATCACATCCGTCCTGACAGCTCAGGACACGCAAGACATTGTCGTGCGCGCCGAGGACGATCCAAAAGATCTCGCGCAGGCACGCGGGAAACAGGACTGGGAGCTCGAACCCCACGGCATCTGGTACCACCGCACCACCGGCATCTGGCAGCCCGTCTGGCTTGAATTCGTACCGCGCACCTTCATCACAACACTCCGCTGGACGCCGGATTCCGAACGCGGACGGCTCGGCCTGCACGTTCGCCTGAACCAAACGCCAGCCGAGCCCCTACGGGTCCGTGTTCGACTCAGCATTCGCGGCGAACGCCTCGCCGACGACACCTACCTTCTCGAAGGCCGGGAAGTACGTCGGGACATTGAAATCGACCCTGTGCGCTTCAAGGCTGACCGCAAGGAACTCCTGTGGACCCCACGAAGACCCAACCTCATCGACGCGAGAATCACGCTCCTCGACGACGACGACAACGTCGTGGACGACGTGGGCAGCTACGCCGGCCTGCGCAGCGCTGGCGTGCGTGACGGACGCTTCCTGCTCAACGGCAGTGCATACTACCTGCGCCTGGTGCTTGCGCAAAACTACTGGCCGGACTCTCACCTGGCCGCTCCTAGCGAGGAAGCACTGCGCCGTGAGGTCGAACTCGTCAAAGAGCTCGGCTTCAACGGAGTGCGAATTCACCAGAAAGTCGAAGATCCACGCTTCCTCTACTGGTGCGACCGGCTGGGCCTGCTCGTCTGGGGTGAAATGGCCAACGCCTACGTCTTCACGCCCGAGGCGCAACGCGGCCTCACCCGCGAATGGCTCGAAGTCCTCGAACGAGATTACAACCACCCGTGCATCGTCACGTGGGTGCCCATCAATGAAAGCTGGGGCGTTCCAAACCTTGAAGGCGACGCCGCACAGCGGGCCTTCGTGCGAAGCCTGTATCACCTCACGGTATCTCTGGACTCGACACGACCCGTCATCGGGAACGACGGATGGGAAGTCGTCGAGGGCGACATCTTCGGCGTACACGACTATGCACTCGACGGTAACACCCTCCGCGAGCGCTACGGCTCGGCAGAAGCGCTCGAGCATACCCTCAAAGCGGTGCAGCCGTCCCGGCGTAACTTCTACCTCGCCGGACACCACCGAAAAGGGGAACCTGTCATGCTCACCGAATTCGGAGGCCTGAGTCACGCACCTACGCAGAAAGACCGCTGGTGGGGATATGGGACCGTGCCAGACACGGACGCGCTGCTCAACCGCTATGAAGAGATCGTCACAGCCGTACTCGACAGTCCCGTCATTTCGGGCTTCTGCTACACTCAGCTGACCGACACCGAACAGGAAACGAATGGTCTCCTGCGGGAGGACAGGACACCAAAACTCGACACCAACCGCGTCCGGGCGATCAACACGCGCGTTTCCATGGCCTTGCAGAACGACGTGATCGCTGAAATTCACGCCCTAGCCGACGAGCGCCGTCGTGAACAACTGCGTGCATCACAGCAGATGGAAGGCGTTGCAGAGGATTGACACTCGTGCACCAACGGCCACGCCAGCAGCGACACGACAACGACGGAGGGCGTTACGCGCTGGTCGTGCATACGGACCTATGCCGCACTCAACAGACCACCTTATTGCGCCCAAGTTGTTTGGCCCCTCAGCACCTGACACTTTTGTGTGTTGAGCAGAGCCGTGGGAAGCTTTGCTTGTCACTCCCCCTCGAGCCACCAAGCCTGTTGACACTTTTGACCCGTCAAGGTCGGATCGCAAATTCTGGCCGGCTCGAGGCTCCTTCGGTCAGGCGCAACAGTATCTGAGGCGTAAAAAGCCTGCACACAAAATCCCGCCGGGGGCGGGGCCATCGACGGAATGTGTGGGGTTGCACCAGTTGTGCGTAGACGGAGTTAAGAACTCCGAGAATAACGACAACGAGGTGCGACATGGGACAACGAAAGACGTATTCAGCCGAGTTCAAAC
>NZ_BMPP01000043.1 GCF_014647655.1 Deinococcus malanensis | reverse complement strand
CGGCGTGATCCCGAACCCTACTTGCTGGATCTCGAGGAGCGCCTCGTCAAGCTCCCTTTGCCGTCATAGTTTTTTTCAACTCCGGGGCCACCTGTTCTTTCCAGCTGGCAATCCGGAATTCGTTGCGCTCTGCCGCCCGTCCATCTGGCATCTGCGGCGTAAACCCCAGGGCATGAAGCAGCTTGCGGACATGATCACTGTGATACCAGATGCCCAGATGGCGGCCGATCACGTCCCGCACGCGGGCAGTCGTCCAACTTTCGTCTGGGCAGCCGTGATGACGTGAACCCTCCCGCAGGTTCGCCGGGGCACCCTGACCCGGGTGGATGACGAACTGAGCCCGGCAGAGCTCTACCGGGCCATCATGTTACTGATCTGAGCGTAAGTCGGTAGCAGTCCTGACGCCGAAAGTATCCCTCCGAAGGGCAATTTCTGGCCGTCGCCGTTACGGATCAACGCACAGATCAGTAGGCACGTCAGCGCCGTTCCAGGCAGCTGGCGTGACGGGAACAACCCTGCCTAAATTCCTGATGCTCGCGGACCAACCACAGCTGTTCGACCCGGCCATGCTGAAGAAACGTGACGTGCCGCAGGTGTACCTCAACAAAGGCGCTCGGGAAGCGCCCCTGCGGGAGCTGTCCCACGGCGAGCGGGTCAGTGCCTTCCTGCCGATCCTGATACCGTACAAAGGTCTCCCACTTCTGATTGACCAGCCAGAAGATGACCTCGATCATGCATTCATCACGGACATTGTCGTTGCGTCCATCCGCGCCGCCGGGTGCATCATCACGAACCGCTTCCTGCAACCTCCTCGAGCGCTCCGCCGCCCCCGGCTTTCATTTCTCTTTTGCGCGGCGTGTCACCCGAGTCGCTGCTGCCTCCACTGGATCCCAGACGCTGTTGAACGGCGGTGCATACGCCAGATCCAGCTCCTCAAGGTGCGAGACGGTCAACCCCGCACGAGAACCTGGAGCGGGACTGCCCGCCAGAAAGTTAAGGGAAACATGGCACAGGAAGTTCCACATGACCCTTGGTGCAGCGGACGCACGCCTTCTGGGCCGCCAGGAGTGTGGGTTGTCTGCCCTGGGCCGCCTGCATCCTTGCAACCGAATTCTGAGAAGCCGAGCGGGGTTCCTTTCCCCTGCGCCGCTGCGCCCCTGATTCCGTAAGGCGTTCTCGTCGGTCAAGCGTGTTCCTGGGCTTGATGTAGACTGGAAATTCCTGCTGACCTTCAGCTTCATCCCTGGTCTTGAAGCCACCTCCGGATGCTTTTCTCCCCTTTCTGGAGTGGCTCCATGCCCACCGATGACGTTACGGCCGTCCACACGGCCTCCCTGAGTTCTGCCGCCCTGAGCAACGCGTCCATGTTTGATGTCCTGCTGGTGGAGGATAGTCCGTCTGATGTGCTGCTGATGCAGCTGGCCGTGGAGGATTTCCTGCCCACGTTGACGCTGCATGTAGTTCCCGATGGCGTATCCGCCTTGGCCTTCCTGAACCGTCAGCCGCCGTACGAGAGGGCCCCCCGGCCGCGGGTGGTGCTGCTCGACGGCAGTACCTTCCGTATGAATGTCGTGGAGTTCCTGACCGTCATGCGGCAGGACGTGGCCTGGAAGGAGTTGCCGGTGCTGGTGCTAAGCAGTTCCGCGGCCGAGACGGACGTTCAGCAGTGCCTGCTGGCGGGGGCGACGGACTTCATCACGACCCCCATGGGCCTGGATGCGTACACCGAGGTGGTGCAGCGGACACTCGCCTTCTGGGCGGACCGGACGAGTTCCGAGGAGTCCTGAACATCACGCCCGCCTGCCGCTGGCGGTGGCAGATACGAGTCATCCTGGTTGGGAGTGGGTTGAGGTAACCGTGGGACAGGAACATCCCGCCAGGGCGCGCCAGTTCGCAGCACCCAAAGAATCCCACTGATGATTGGTCGATGACCGAGATACGGTCGACCAAGACCGACTTACCGCATGGTTACAGAATCAATTCTCTTAGTAAGATCAAGATCAAATAAACGAAAATAGGTGGAGCGTATGCGGCAGGCGAACTGGGCCTCGAAACGGGCTTCGAATGCCTTCCCTCACCGTCGTTGTACCGGCGGTTCATTTAGCCTGTTCGGCGGGGGTTTTTTCTCCAGAAATGAAGTACGAGCCCTGTTAGGGTGAGGGGTGCTCAAGTTCCGTCGCCCGCGCCCCGTCCAGTCCGACCACACCCCCATCGCTGCAGCACCGCCTCGCCCTCACGGCGCACGCATCAGCGACCAGTTTGAAACCAAACTCCGCACGGCCCTCCAGAACTTCCCCTATGACCTCCGACCCCACATGTTCCTCGAAGACTGCGTCGCGCTGACCTTCACCGAACCAGGCTCGCCAGGATCGCTGGACATGCACAGAAGTAAAACCTTCGATTACGTGCTGGTGGATCAGCATTCGTCGCACCCGGTCCTCGCGCTTGTTCTCTCCACGAAGTCCTACGGCCGTGACGGTGCTGCACCTGAACCCGCACACCACGAACACGGTGGAGGCCATTCGGACAGCGATCCGGCCGCACCTGTAATCGGCTGCGCCCCGTTCCACCTCGCGACCAAGCTGTAGCCATAAGTCCTCGCCTCCCCACGTACACTGACGCCCATGTTCCGGCGAAGCAAAACAAGCCAGCGCATGGAGACCCGCGCCGAAATGATGCTGCGCCTGATCGCCCAGGACGTCGCCGGCCACCCGCTGGCTGAAGTCTGGGTCCAGCTGCCCAGCACAGCTCAGCACCCGGCACAGCAGGCCGTAGACCTCAGTGCCCTGATGAACCATCCAGCGAACTGGCAACAGGAGAACTGGCCCGGCCAGACCCCGGACCCGCCGAAGGCATTTGTCTCCCAGTACGCGGCTCACCTCATGCAGCAGGGGGCGCAGGTGCAGCCCGGCCCGTCAGGCCCGGACACGCCCTTTCTGACCGTCCGCGCGCACATCCCCGCAGAACTTCTGGTCAGGGCACCGCAGACGGATGATCAGCATGAAGGGACGTCGGGCGAGGAACCTCCCGCACACGCGTGCAGCCTGAATCTGGGCGCCGTGGCCCTCCAGGTGGCCGGACGCGACTGCGTGATCAGCGGCCTACACAGCCGAGAACGGTCCCGGCTGGATCTGTACGTGCCCTGGATCCAGGACGCGGTCACCCACGGATTGAACACCTCCCTCCTGCTCAAGCAGCGCGACACGCGTGACGGGTCCGAGTACACCTACATCGCTTCCCAATTGAATCTTCCCGGTTGCCCTCACGCACGCCTGGGCCTGTGCGAGCACCTGTCGGACAATTACTTCGACGCGCCGCACTACCAGGCGGGTGATCAGACCCTCAGCCACCACCGGATGACCGTAGAAGCACTCGCGGTGCTGGATATGGGACCGTCCTTTCGGACACACCTGCATGTGTTCGAGCCGGGCGCTCCCTCTCTCTCCAGCCTGGAGGAGATGGGTACCCCTGAGCCGATGCTGAATTGAGGACCGCAGGGCGGTAGGGCCATCGGTGTCGTCCTCGGTTTGCATGGGTTGATTCTAGGTTCTGGAAGCTCAACTAATTCTGCAAGGGGCCCGTCGATGATGACGACGCCGTCTGCGGTACGGTCAAGCGTGGCGAAGTCGCGCCGCGCTCATGGCCTGAGAAGGCAGGGCAGAGGAAGCGCGCCCCGGCATGGGCGCGCTTCATTGACTGGTCAGGAAGACAGGATTCGAACCTGCGGCCCCTCACTCCCAAAGCGAGTGCTCTGCGCGGACTGAGCTACTTCCTGACGTGTTGGGGTGATCAACCAGGGTCGAACTGGTGTTTCCTGATGCACAGTCAGGCGTCCTGCCACTGGACGATGATCACCACGTATGGAAAGGACAGGCCTTTCCGTTGGTAGGAGCGGAAGGAGTCGAACCCTCAACAACACGAGTCTGAGTCGTGCGCGTCTGCCAATTGCGCCACGCTCCTATGAATTGGCGGTCCCGACGGGAGTCGAACCCGCGACCCTCCGGCTGACAACCGGGCGCGCTACCGCTGCGCTACAGAACCGTGTGGTGACCTCAGCCGGATTCGAACCGGCGCTCTTCTGAGTGAAAGTCAGACGTGTTGAACCACTCCACCATGAGGCCAGGGGGAGGCGACAGGCAGATTCGAACTGCCGATTCGACCTTTTGCAGAGGTCTGGGTTGGTCCACTTCCCTATGTCGCCTCGGTGTGGAGCAGGAGTTCACGGAAGCCAGATTCGCACGCGCGCGGTCTCAGGCCGGCAGCCGGTGTTCCGGACAGGCGAGAGGCTCTCGCGGATCTCGCTGGCGGTCTGGATGGTCACCACGCTCAGGGGGACACACGCGCGGCAGCTCCAGATCCTCCAGGCGGCCAGCGGGAAGCGGCGCGAGGTGAGGATGATGGAAGCGGGGCGTGTTCATGCCGAGCAGTCTACGCACGGAACGGGAGCGCGGTATGCGCCAGGTGGACGGGGCACGAACTAAGCCAGATGGCTTTCCAGGAGGACGGGTCGGCAAACTCGTCCACTGCCGGGCCGCACACCCTGTAGGCTGCCAGCATTCTGCTGTCCTCGGAGGTCCCCATGAAGCGAACCCGCCATGCTGCCCACGTTGTCCCGTTCACTCTCTTCCTGGTCACCTCGCGCCGTCCCTGACACGGTCCCGACGGCCTGCTGGTGACCTGCCCCTTGAGGTCACCTCTTGAATACCTACTCAGTTCACACGCCCACGCTGGACACGCTCACCGACATCTATGTCCTTGATCCAGACCGCGAGGAGGCCGAGCGGCGCCTGAGCGCAATGCAGGCCCAGGTCGCTGAAGGCAAGGAGGCACACCAGCAGTTCCTGATCCTGCGTTCCGAGCGCGGCGTTGAAGGGGCGGCCTCTCTGGCCGCTCCCCCGCAGGTGCCCGTCTTTCCCCGCATTCGCCAGGATGTGGCCCCCGCGGGCATCACGGCGCTCGCCCGCGCCATCCGCGAGCACGGTGGGGAGGGGCGTAAGTTGCTCCTGCAGGACAGCCTCGCGCCATTGGATGCAGAAGCTGTGTTGGCGGCAGGGTGGGTCAGCGACGCCCCGGTTCATGTGATGTACGAGACGGACCTTCGCACGCGTGTTTACCCTCTTGTGCCTGATGCCATGGAGGGGGGTGCGCACCTCGTAAGGCAGCCCGAGATCACCAGGCTGATGGACACGCTAGGCCACCCGGACTGGAGCTGCAAGGAAGGCTGGACGCTGGTGGCCTTGCCTGACACGGATGGACACCCCGTCGCCCTGGGAGCGTTCGGCCCCAGCACCCGACCTGGCTGGGCCAACCTGAACATGCTCGGCGTGCACCCGGACGCCCGAGGTCAAGGCTACGGTACGCGCCTCCACGCGCACATGCTGGCCCGCGCGGCCGAACGGTTCACCATGCACGGGGGCGGGACTGAACAGGGCAACGACGGCATGCGCCGCATCTACGAGAAGAACGGGAGTCGTCAGGACGCCGTCCAGATGTACTTCCGCTGAAGCCACGCTTGTCCCGCCACCTCATGTCGACGGCGGCTCACACACTGAGGTGACCAGTCAATACCTAGGATGTGTTCCGCATATGGTTGCTACGCAGACCCCTGCTTGTGTGCCTTAACCACGTCATTGGTTCAGGAGCGGAGGCCCCCCTTCTCCCCTCCTCACCCCTTCCCGCGCCAGCACAAGCCAGGCATAGTTACAGGAGGATCAGTGAAAGCGACGGACACCAGCCCAGGCGCACGCAGTGACTGCCTGCGGCGCCTGCTGCGAACGGTCGGATGGTCCACGCCCGTTGCGCACGGTCGGCCAGCCGTCCACCCAATCAACGGGATCGAGCATCAGGTGACGCTTGTTGATGCGTGTCGGTCCCGCGAAGTATGGGTCGTTTCGGTTGATCGCGTGGTACAGCAGCCAGTCGTGGGCGCGCGTCGGCGAACAGTTCCCCGTGCCCCGAGCCGACCCAGCGGTTCCCATTCATGGCCAGGACCGGCGTGCCGCCCGCCCAGGCCTGATTGAGGGGAACGCCGTCCCGGTCAACGAATGGATGGGTCGTTTGAAGAATGATGGATGGCTGACTTGGGTGGTCGTCACGGAAATACCGTCTCTCGATCCGACAACCGGCGTCGTTGGTGCGCAAGGGCTCGCGTACGAGAACTATGGCGCACTGGATATCGTGACACCACTTATGGGTCACCTGATGTTCGGGCTCCTGACTGGCGTCCTGTTCGCAGCGTTCCAATCCTGAGGACATTATTATCGCGGGAACCGGGAACTCCAAAGGAGCGTGACCGTATGAACCTCATCAAACGGAGCATTCTGATCACTGGCGCCAGCGGCGGCATTGGGGCAACCCTTGCCGACCACCTCGCGCGTGAAGGCGCACGCCTGACACTCGTTGCCCGGCGCGAGGGTGCCCTGCAAGCCACGCTGGACCGTATCACTTCCGAGGGTGGACACGCGACCGGCGTCGTGGGTGACATCACCGATCCGGTGGTGCAGCAACGGGCTATCTCACAGGCGCTGGATACATGCGGTCAGCTCGACATGCTGGTCAACAATGCAGGGAACGTCCGCGCCGGCCGTCTTGAGAACCTCAGCTCGGAAGACATTCAGGCCATGATCAACCTGAACCTCATCACCCCAATTCTGCTCACGCGCCTGGCGCTCCCGGCCCTGCGGGCTGGCGGCCAGGGCGCGGTGGTCAATATTTCCAGCGGGTTCGGCCTGGTTGGCGGCCCCTTCTACCAGGTCTATGCCGCCACCAAGGCAGGCCTCGCGCGCTTCGGGGAGTCCCTGCGGCGCGAATTGCTGGGTGAGGGCGTCAGCGTCCACACCGTCTACCCGGGAGCGACCCGCACCGCCATGATGGAGAGCAACGCCGCCGGGCCGGAGTTGGGGTTCATTTACCAGACGGCGGAGGAAGTCGCGCGGATTGTCGTAGCGGGCTTACTGGCCGACGAGCCGGACATCATCACGGCGCCCCAGGAACGGCGGACGTTTATCAAACTCAATATTGAGCGGCCTGGGGAGGTCGATGCGTTCTACGCAGGGATCAAGGACCGCCTGGAAGAGGCCGTCAAGGATCACTCCAGCCTGTAACGGTTGAGCCTCCGGTCACGTTGGACAAGCATTCTGCCTCTGCGAATATCAGGACATCAGCCTCAAGTGCTTCTGGATCAGCCCTGATCAATATTCAGCCTGCTTCGTGACAGCCCTTGGACTACGGTGCAGGGTTTCCGCTCCTAACCGTCACCTTTTCGTTCTCCGATTGGGATTCACGGTCATTCCAGTACTGCTCATCCGGTATCCTTATTGAACCGACATGGCCATGATATAGAGCCCAAGAAGCAGGAGGGAGACCAGAAAAACGCGTCGGAAGCTGCTTTCTGGGATCCTGCGCCGCAACTGTTGGCCCAGCATCATCCCGATCACGGCCGGAAGGACCGCGCCGAGTGAAAGAAGGCCCAGTCGCGTGGTAAGTAGTTGCTGACCACCAAGCGCGAGAGCGAGTCCGACCGTTGAAGAGGTAAAGAGCATTCCCATCGCCTGTACGAGCGAGTCTTTCGGTAAGCCAATGGCCTGCAGGTAAAGCACGCCAGGAAACACGAACGAACCGGTCAGCCCGGTCAACACACCGTTGACTGTTCCAAAAAGCGGTCCCGTCCATCCCTCCCAGGCGCGGTCAATAACAATCTTCAGGCCACGAAGTCCGGTAACTGCATAGGCCACCAGGAGGACGCCAAGCAGCGCCGGGAGGAAGGAGGCATGAGCCCACGTCAGGGCCTGCGCACCCAGCCAGATCCCAGCGGTAGCGGTCAGCAGGAATGGCCAGAGGCGACGTAGGATGGTCGAAAAATTTCTGCCGGTCGCTGCCTGCCAGACATTGGTCATGAAAGACGGCACCAGAATGAGTGCCATCGCCGATTGCAGGCCCATCACGGCGGTTAGCACGGCCAGCGACAGGGTAGGAAGCCCAAGTCCGGTCACGCCTTTCACCAATCCTGCAAGCAAGAAGGTCAGGGCAACCGTCAGGAGGAAGATGGTGTCGGCCATCAGGCCGATTATGGGTGAAGAGGCGAGCAGTCAACCGTCCACGATCATGAATACCTGACTACCAGTCAAAACTCGGCGCATCAGGGGCACAATCACCTCATGCTTCGGGCAGAGCTTCTCCAGGCCTGTATACCCCGCTCCGATGCGGCGTTGACGACCATCACGCAGCAGCGACGTCCGGTGGGCCCTGAGCCACAGGGGTTCGAGCTGCTGAGCCAGGGTACCGAACTCGTTGAGGGTCAGGCCGCAGAGTAACTCGAAGGACCGGGAGCGTTGAACCAGGCGCTTCACCTAAAGCATGGATCTACTCTGCCCGGCTCAACTCAACTGCGCAACGGGTCCTGAGCCCAGCCGCGATCGCAGCCGCCTCACCACCGGAGGAACCGCCCGGTGAGCGATCTGTTGCCCAGGGATTGTGGGTCCGGCCAAAGAGAGGATTGTCCGGCTCGGCGCCCATCGCCAGGGTGGGCGTTTTGGTTTTGCCGATCAATATGCCACCCGCGCCCTGAGCCGGGCCACAGCAGGCGCGTCGGTCACCGGGACGTGCTCACTCAAGGGAGGGAAGCCGGCAGTGGTCCGCAGCCCGGCGGTTTCCAGGACGTCCTTGACGGTAAACGGCAGACACAGGAGCGGCAGGTTGACACCCCTCGATCTGGCTTCGTCGGCCTGATGGGCAGTTTGCCTTGCCTGCTCGACATCCAGCGTGACGACCGCATTGAGGGCAGGGTTCAGGCGTTCGATGCGAGCCAGATGAAGTTCCAGCAGTTCCACTCGCGTTGCTCAAGGGCCTGAAGCATCTGATGGGCGGGGACGAACGGATTCAGAACTGAGGCAGTCATAGACCCTCCAGCACCTTCAATGAGTCGGGCGGCTGGACGCTGGTACAGGTATCGTACGTCACTTCTCCTGCATGCTGCTGCGAGCCTTCCAGAACTGGGATGAAGAGCGCTCTGTCTTGTGGGCTTTACTGCTGACACGTCGGTGCCGACTGACCTGGAGCATTACAACGTCATGAAAGAGTGAGGTGAAGTCAGCTTCGCATGCAGGATCGTTCGTCGCGCCCGCCTGCCTTGGCTTGCGCAGCGGGTCCTCCTGACAACGCTGCGGATGCAAGGACAGCCCCAGGTCTCGTGAGGGGGTTGTACTCCTGCGTCCGCAAGCTGTAACTACGCGCACAAGCAGCAGAGCGCACCTGCACCACCTCTCCTCTCCCCCTGCGAATACTTGGGCCACCGCTGGATTCAGAGATGGAGAAACGCGATCCGTGCGGTGCGAACCGTCTGATATGCTCGACCGATGCCGGACCGGCCCACGGCGCCCTCGCACTTCCAGCTGCTGGACGCCTTGGCGCTCCCCGCGTACGTGAGTGACGCCAGCGGCGCGACGATCTTCGTCAACCGCGCCCTCGCCCAGCACTGTGGGCTCGATGCAGACGCGCTCCTCGGGTGGGGCTTCGCTGACCTCATTCACCCCGATGACCGCGAACACGCTCTCGACTTCTGG
The DNA here is from genome assembly GCF_014647655.1 of Deinococcus malanensis. Classification (NCBI taxonomy): domain Bacteria; kingdom Thermotogati; phylum Deinococcota; class Deinococci; order Deinococcales; family Deinococcaceae; genus Deinococcus; species Deinococcus malanensis. Next base: position 197 of record NZ_BMPP01000043.1, on the reverse strand, counting down.
TCACGAGCACGGCTCGACAGGTACCCCACCAACCACGAACTACGCCTCCGCACCAACAACGGCATCTACCGCCAGCACTGCGTGAAAAGCCAGCCGACGTTCCACGAGGAACACCTCGCGTACATGGTCAGCACTCTCCACGACATTCACGCCTCGAAGGACACCGAAGCACGCCTCACGGTGCTCCGCCTCATCAC
>NZ_BMPP01000042.1:8410-9792 GCF_014647655.1 Deinococcus malanensis | reverse complement strand
AGGTTTCCACTCTCCCGTCATCACGTCCATCTCAAGCGGGTACAGCGCGAAAGGAATGTTCTGCGCCCAGGCTCGTCTTGCGGCCTTGGCCTGATACATCGCCTCATCCGCCCGTTTCAGGGTGTCGGTGGGCTCCACCTGAGTACACCCGAAGCTGACCCCGAATCCCAACGCCCCAGTGGGCCCACTCAGCCCCTCGGACAACCGCTGGAGTTGGTTTTCAACTGCCCCGGTTTCCCCGGTGAGCAGCATGACGAACTCGTCACCACCACTCCGGCCCACCAGATCCGTGTCTTCCGCCACCTGATGAAGCAGGGTGCTCAACGCCCTGAGGTGCGTGTCACCCGCCGCGTGGCCTTGCTGGTCATTGATGGTCTTGAAGTCGTCAATGTCCAGCACCAGCAGCGTGCCCGCCCTGGAGCGTCCACACGCCGTCCACTCCATGAAAGCCTGCCGGAAACCGCGCCGGTTCAAGGTGGAGGTCAGCGGATCTGAGAACGCCAGCCCTGAGAGTTCATCCTGTAGGTGCTGCATGTCGGCGCGGCGCCTATCGTCGTGCAGCAGCCAGAACGTGAGGGTGCCGCCCACCGAGAGCAGCAGCACGGACAGGTACATCAGGAGGTTGGGCAGGTTGAAGGCGAATGCCATTTCCGGGTAGGTACCGGAGCCCAGGAGCAGGGTACGGGGAACGGCAAGGGCGTGCGCGACGATGATCACACCCAGGTTCAGAGCGTACGCACTCCGGAGCGAGGACTGGCGACGCATCTCCTGAACGATCAGCCGAAAGAAGGCGCAGGAGAGGACCGCGTCCGGACGAGTGGGCGGTGTTCGTACGGGACAATGGTGCCGGGTTTAACCCTCGCTACGCGGACAAACTTTTTGCGGTGTTCCAGCGGTTGCACCTGAACGATGAGTTCGAGGGCGTAGGCGTCGGGCTGGCCAACGTTCGCCGCATCGTTCAGCGGCATGGCGGCCAGGTCACGGCCACCGGTGTGCCCGGGTCCGGCGCTACCTTTGGGTTCACGCTGCCGAAGCACTGACGGCACCACGGATCCTCTGCCATTCCCTATCCCGACTGTCACCGGCTGCAAAAACGAAGGAATGCGCAACGGACCGATACACCCGATCTTGATTGCACAAACCTGTTGCCAGATCCACTTCAATCACGACCCCCGTGGGCCTGGATGAGTACACCGAGGTGGTGCAGCGGACGTTTGCCTTCTGGGCGGACCGGACGAGTTCCGAGGAGGTCTGATCGTCACGCATGCCTGCCGCTGGCGGTGGAGGACCCAGGTCATTCTGGGTGGGCGTGGAGCGAGGTGACCATGGGACCCGAGTACCTGGGATCTCGCCTTCCGTTCAGGCCAGGACGCCAGGATGAA
>NZ_BMPP01000042.1:0-8302 GCF_014647655.1 Deinococcus malanensis | reverse complement strand
GCCGTAGCTGTCCTGCAACAGAACGGCCAGTTCCGCCGCCGTCGCCGCGATGGATTCCAGCGCATTGAGGGTCCGAGCAGTGTACGCCGCATCGTCCAGCGCGAGGAGTTGCTGAAGGGCGTTACCTCGCGTGGCGTTCCCGCCAGCCGCTTAGGCACGCCAGACCCCACCCGAGTGTGAGCCCCCAGATTGGGGCACTCAGGCCCAGCACCGTGATCCCGGAAGCCGTGACCACCAGGGTCAGCAGAGCTGCTTCCCGCCAACGCGTCTCGGCCACCATGGTGCCCTCACGGCCCACCAGCAGCGGTCCCAGCAGTGCCAGACCCGCCAGACCCTGCATCAGCGGGGCTGGAAACACACTCGCCAGCCCAAGCAGCGCCCCGGCATTCAGGCCCAGCATCCCGTATCCGGCGGCGCAGCTCAATCCGGCCACGTACCGTTTCGCCGGATCCGGATGGGCGTCGGGGCCCGTGGAAATTGCAGATGTGATTGCCGCGAGATTCAGGGTGATACTTCCGAATGGGGCCGCGAGCAGTGCCCCGAGGCCGGTCAGGGACACCAGGGGCCGTGGGGGAACCTGCCCGTACCCAGAGGCGCTCAGGATCGCGAGGCCCGGTAGATGCTGCGACGCCACCGCCAGCAGCACGCTCGGCACGGTAATCACGAGCATGGCGTGCGCGTCAAACACCGGCCAGATGAAGCTCAAGAGTCCGGCAGTTCCCGCAGGTGGAAGCGAGCCGATGAGCGTCGCTCCAGTCAGCACGGTAGCGCCCATTCCGGCGACGAGGGCCAGGGGGACCGCCCAGCGGGGCACGAAAGCCCGGCCCAGCAGGTAGGCCGCGACCATGGGGAGCAGCAGTTCAGGTGCCGCCGGAACTGCACTCAGGCCGCGCAGGACAAACGGCAGCAGCATGCCTGCCAGCAGAGCGGACGCCAGGGGTGGGGGGAGGTGACGGGCGATCCAGTCGAACAGACCGGTCAGGCCGAGCAGCGTGAGGATCAGCGCCGCAGCCATCAGGGCCCCGACCGCCTCACCAGGTGTGAAGCGGGAACCTTCCGCGATGAGGAGCGCGAGGCCAGCGGTGTTCCAGCCGAGGATGATGGGCGCGCGGTACAGCAGGCTCAGGCCGGCGCCCAGAAGGGCGAGGGTGAGGTACATGCTGGTCAGGCTGCTGACCGCCTGATCCGCCGTGAAGTGCAGCGCGGCGACCATCTGCACAAACAGGGGAAGGTTGCTGGAGGCACTGACGAGGACAGTGATCAGCCCGGCCACCAGTGCGCTGTAAGGCGCAGCGTGGGTGATGCCCGGCCTGTCAGGCATTCTGGCGGCCCCACCTTGAGAACTGCCCGAAAGAGTGAGGCAGCGCCGCACCTGCGGGTTGCCTATCATAGGCCGTCGTGGCCCACCGGGAACGGTGGAGCCTTGAACTCAAGCTGACGCTCCTGGAAGGGGCATTGTGGAAGTCACAAGGGCGAAGATATGCCGCCGCACCTCCACCACATGGGCATGCGATCTAACCAGGACATGAATGGGGACCAACATTCGCCGTTACCAGAGGTGCTCGGCTCGGCGCGCTCTTGAGTTCTTGACGCAAACTGGCCAGCAGTTCCGTTTCAGTGCTGCCGACAAGGCCATCCTGATGGTTCAGGAGGAGGTCGCTGATCAGCGTGTTTTCAGTGATCCGTTCTGAGGTCCCTCTCACCTTGCGGCGGTTCAGCCGGCGGGCCAAGTGGGTGAGGTCTTCGTACTATTCTTCTCGGAGCCGCGCCTCTTTGCGACTCAAGCGCTGGTAGAGTGGCGCCGCGTCCGATACCGGGATTTCAACAGGTATGCGGTCAGGATTAGCGTTACTACCGGACTCTGTAAGTTGGGGAGTCACGGCATGGGCATGGTGAAGCTGAACGTCGCCCCCTGCCCGGGTGAACCGTCTGCCGTGACCTTTCCCCCATGCCGGTGAATGATGCGCCGGACGTTGGCCAGCCCTACCCCGACGCCTTCGAACTCGTCCTGCCGGTGTAATCGTTGAAAGACGCCGAAAAGCTTTTCACCGTACCGTGGGTCGAACCCCGCGCCATTGTCCCGAACGAAGACCACCCATTCCCGGTCCCGTTCTTCCGCCCAGACCTCGATGGTGGCCACTTCCCGGTTCCGGGTGTACTTCAGGGCGTTCGACAGCATGTTCTCCAGGACCTGAAGCAACATGTCCGGATCCCCCATCACGACAGGAAGGGGCCTGACCTCCCAGCGCACCTCCCGACCCGACAGGTCGGGTCGCAGATCCAGTTTCACCCGGTCCAGGAGGATGCCGAGGTCTACCGGAGTTACTCTCAGTGGGAGACGGGAGGTTCGTGACAGGTCCAGCATGGCGTCGATCAGGCTGTTCATCCGCCCGGCAGCTTCGTCGATCACCGTGAGGTAACGGGCGGCTTTGTCATCCACCCCGGCGCTGAGATGCTTACGGAGGAGTGCGGCGAAGCCGACGATGTGCCGCACGGGGGTGCGCAGGTCGTGCGAAACCGAGTACGCGAACGCCTCGAGTTCCTCATTCGCGGACTCCAACTTGCGGCGCTCTTCGGCCAGGTGAATGACGCCCTGGGCACTGTCCATCGCGAGCCCCAGACTGTGGGCGATGCTGGTGAGCACCGCGCGGTCTGCCGCACTCCAGGTCCGGGATTCAAAGAGGTTCACATTAAAAATGCCGTGCACCCTGCCCTCCACCATGACTGGCAGGGTCGCGATTGTCCGGAGGTGCTGCACCAGTGAGGCCTCCACATCGGTAGTGTGGTCATACTCATCCTGGAAGAGTGCTTCCTTCGTCTTCCAGGGATTATCCAGGCTGGGTGTCTGTCCAAAGGGGAAGCCGTTCTCAATGGCGGCCTGAAGGTCTGCCGAGCCGACATCCCCGACCTGCGCTGTGGCACACCAGCAACTCCCCTGCCGCTGGTAGTACACGGCGTACCCTGTGGGGACCAACGAAAGAACCAGTTCCATGGACCGGCGCAGCAGGACCTCCCGCTCTGGATGCAAGGTCAGGTCATGCGTCAGGGCTGCGAAGCCTTCGAGTGCCCGGGTGCGGGCCGCCAGCTCGGTCCGCTGGTCGATGATGCGCTGCGCGACCTCCGCACGTTCCAGCGCGAGCGTGAGACTGCGGCCCACCGCCCGGAACACCGCCTGCTCCCTTTCATTGAGGTGACCAGCCTTCTTCGTGCCCATGGCCAGCAGCCCCTGTGCGTGCCCAGCCACGAAACAGGGAGAGAACGCGGCCGCGCCGTACTCCTCGGTACGGGGCACCCCCTGGGCGTCTGCGTCCCAGCCGGCGACAAAGACGGGTTGGGCCGTCTCCAGGGCCTGGGCAAAGCTGGGAGCGGTAACTGGAATCCCCGCAGCAAGCACCGCTGTGATCTCAGGAGCGAGATCGTCCGACCACACCTGGGCCTTCCACAGGTCGCCGTGTAAGGTGTAATAAGCGACGGTGACGTCTCCGAGAGTGCTCCGCAGCACCGCCACCGCATGGAGGGCGAGCAGCAGAACATCGGTGCTGACACCAGCAATCTCACTGAACGCCACAAAGGCATCCAGAGCGGCAACCGCTTCCTGAGCCGCTTTTGATGCCGTGATGTCACGTGACACTGCGCTGAGCCGGTCAATACGGCCCTCAGCGTTATAGAGGGGCGTAATGCTGATTTCCCACCATTTTGGCGTGCCTTTGAAGGTTGTGCGGGCCGCTTCGAAGGTCACGTGTTCGCCTCCACGCGCCCGGTTGATCGCGTCTTCGACTACCGCGCGCGTGTCACCTTCCCAGAAATCCAGCCACAGCAGATTGCGGCACACGTCGAAATCGTCAATCTCCATGGTGGCCATGCCACCCTGGTTCATCCAGAGCAGGTGGGAGTCGAGATCCAGGATTTTGACACAGCTGGCACTCGCGTCTACGATGGCCTGCAATTGGGCACTGCGCTGACGTTCGGCCTGAAGGTCGTCAATGTCCACGCCAGTCAGCACCCAGGTGGAACGACCATCCGGCGAAGACCGCTGGGGTTGGCCATGCACCCGGAACCAGTGCACCAGGTTATCGCCGCTGCGTAGTCTGAGCTCCAGTGTGAAAGGAGCGTGCCCGGCCAGCCGGACTGTCAGGTCGTGCTGATCTTCAGGCTCCAGCAGGTCGATGAAACTGAGCCTACCCTGATGCGTTCTCCTGCGGATGTAGGTGTGCCAGGCGTGATTGCCCCACAGGACGTCTCCCCGCATGTCGACCGTCCACACCAGATGGGGGAACACATCAGGTGGGAGCAATGCGTCTCCAGCGGATGGATCGAGCATGCGGCAGGATAAGACGCAGACCCTGGGGCCATTGTTCACGCATACGTCATCGTTGGTGGAAGGGGCGAGTGTTGCTGTTGCCTTCGCGCTCCGGAAGCCAGTGCCAAAGTTCGAGCGTTTGAGTGTTGTCTCATTTAAGAATGTACTCGGTGGGGCCTTCATCTGTAAATGTATGAACGTACTCGGAAAGGCACTTCTCCCTTCTCATACCTGCTCAATCACCCCCTCCTCTCCCGCGCCAGTCCACGCCCAGGCAGGATGCCCACGGTCAGCAGCAGGCATGACCTTCGCACCTGCTGGCAGTGACGCTGCGTGTCTGCACGCGGCGAGCTACAGCAGCATTCGTCATGCTGGCGCCTCGTGACCAGGCGATCCCAACCACGAGGCTTATTCCCTCGCCTGAAAGCGACGGGCATCTGGCTGACGATCCGTGTTCCGGCGCTGCCCGCGAGTCACACTCAGGGTCTCGAGGCACATGATGTGCCCCTCGAATCACCTTGGTGACCTTTCAAAACGCTCTTTAGTCTTGAGACTGGTTTCTGTTTGAGGGTGCGCCTGGGCCACTTACAGATCGCTAAGGTTCTCTGGTGTGGGCGCATACGCTCTAGCATGGTTGCATGCAGCGGCGGCATGCAACCCGCGGCGCAGGTGCTCAGTCCACGCCACTTCTGGCCGCTCCTTCGCGCTCACCAACAACCCTGCGCACAACGCATTGCCCGCCCCAACGGTATCCATGACCTGAACGGAGATAGATGGCAGGTTTGAATATCGGCATTGCCGCCACCGCGCAACGTCGCTGGGAGGAAGCTCACCGCGCCTGGACGGCGCTGGGTTGCCGTGTTCCCACTGATCCCGGGGCGCCTGACGGTGCTTCTGGGTGAAACTCAGATCAATATCCCCGCCAGCGCCCGCTGCCACCGTCCTTGCCCTCTAAAAGCGCCCTGAAGCCCTTTTGCAGCCTCAACTTCCATGTAGATCTGGTGAAGACGATGAACTATGCTTTCAGCATGTCAGCCCGGTTTTACCCTCTGGATCTCCTGTCCTCAGGGCGACAGTCATGAAGAACGCTCCACGAATGTTGTTGGTCGAGGACGATCCAAACGACGTGCTCATGGCCTCCCTCGCGTTTGAGGTCACCGGATTCGACAGCGAAGTGGCCATTGTCAACAACGGACGCGACGCGCTGGACTTTCTGCATCGGTCGGGCCGCCACGCCCACTGGCCGGAGGGTGTTCCGCAATTGATTTTGACTGACCTCAACATGCCGCAGATGGACGGTCTGGAACTGCTGAAAACCATCAAAGAAGATGACCGTCTGGCCGAGATCCCTGTGGTGGTGCTCACGACCTCAACCGCCGAGCGGGACCGTGAAGCCTGCGCGCTCCTGGGCGCGAACGATTACCTCGTGAAACCGCATAACTTTGAGGATTTCGTCTTACTCATTGACACCCTGACCACCCGTTGGCTTCAAACCGACAGCCTCGCCATGTAGCGCCCGGCAATCAAGACCATCACTTCGGATCACCCTGGCTTCAGGCGGGCCAGGTGAAGTGAAACTCGCTGCCCTTGCCGAGCTTCGACTCCACCCAGAGCTGACCGCCGGCCTGCTCCACGATCTTCCTGCAAATGGCGAGTCCCAGGCCGCTTCCCTCGAAGCGAAGCGTGGTTTGCAACTGCTCCATCATGCCCAGCACCCGCTCGGCGTATTGCTGATCGAACCCGATCCCATTATCTGTGACCACGAAATGCCAGGAATCTACTTCCTGCGTCATGGTCACCTGAATGACCGGTGCGACATCATGACGCCTGAACTTCAGCGCATTTCCGATCAGGTTGCGCCACAACTGCGTAAATTCGGTCTGGTCCGCCTGAACCATGGGCAGGGACGTCACGGTGATTGTCGCGCCCGTTGCCTCGATCAATGACGCATACTCTTCAATCACCTGTGTCACCAGCACCCTGGCATCGACAACCTCATGATGCGTTCGCGCCGCACCGAGACGCGCGAATTCCAGCAGGTCATGGACCAACGTCCGTTCGCGTTTCACGGCATCCTGAATCACATCGAGAAACTGCTTCCCCTGGTCGTCGAGGGCGTCCGCGTAGCGTTGGCGCAACAGCGATGCGTACATCCCGATCGTTCTGAGCGGTTCCTGGAGGTCATGCGCGGCAGCTTTGGCGAACCCTTCCAGGTCGCGGTGGTTGTGCAGGCGCTCCTCGCGGGACCTCGCCATGGACGCTGCGATGTGGTTCAGGCTGCGCGCCAGGGCAATGCCTTCAGCCATCCGTGGCTCGGGGACGGTTTCTTCCAGGTGTCCCTCGGCCAGACGCGCTGCGGCCTGCGTCAGGTCGCTGAACATGGTGTCGAAGTCGAGCTTGGCGATCTCTTCAACGGTCCTGTCCACCACGCTGCTGAGTGCAGTGACGGGTTCAGGGAGTTCAGCCGCTTCCAGGTCACTGAGCGCCGTGTGAACTGTGTCCCCGATGCGGTCCAGCTCGGCGACCTGCTGGGCTGAGGTGGTATTGTCCTGCGCTTCAGCAATCAGCTGTTCCAGGTTGGCGAGCTGTTCCTGAGCGGTCGTGTTGATCCCTTGCAGGACTTCCAGGCTGATGTGCTCGATGGGGGTGGTGGTCACTTTGAGGAGGGCGGCGGTGACCACCCCTTCAAGGTGTTTCACGGCGGCGAGTTGCTTGCGGGCTGCGTTGATCAGGGCCTGCACTTCCGCCGCCGAGTTGGTGCTCTCCTGCTCCTGCTGCCGCAACGATTCGGCCACCTGACGCAGGGCCACGCTGATGTCCGCCTGTCCTTGCCCGATGGTGATGATGCGTTCCAGGGCTGAACGTTGTTCTGTTCCGGCTGCGCCGACGTGACGCCGGGCTTCACTCGCTCCCGTACGGGGAAGAGATGTCACGTCATCGTGTGGTTGCGATGCGCGTTCGGGGTCGTCGGTCATTCGGCAGAGTATAGGACCGATCAATCAGTCCGCATTGTTCTGCCTGAAAGAGGCTCCAGGGTAAGCCTGGTTGCTGCCGACGCCGGCAGCCAGACGGCTCGCTCAGTTCTTCGTTCAACCAGCCATTATCCTGCGGCGTGCCGATGTCCGATGCACTTGACGCGAGTGTCCTCCTTGATACCGTTCCATACCCCCTGTGGACGGTGGGGGCAACGCCTGGTGAGCGCCAGTGAGGCCGCCATGGTGTTTTCATTTGATCCGGTGTTTGCCTTGTTGACGTTGATGGTGGTGTTACACGAGACCATCGGGGTTCGGGGCGGGGATGGTGTTGATCATGGCGGGTCTGCTGTAGAACCAGCTCAGGCCCATGGCCAAGGAGAGACAGGTGAGGCAGAACCTTTCAGTGTGAACCGTCTGGCCCCACAACGGAAATTGCCACGCTGAAAGGTGTGGACGCACTTGTGGCGAGTCAGTAGGCCCAGCGTCAGTTGTTCGGCTCCTGGCTGTCTGGGTCGAACAACGACATGACATCCTGATCATGCATCTGCGTGACTGCGTCCTCACTTACGGGAACGCGGTCCGACCCCACGGGGGCCACTGGGGCTTTCTGCTCGAGTGTCACATTCCGGATCACCAGCAGGGCGCGCTCGACGCCGATCGGTGTGATGCGTCCCTCCAGTTCCTGAGCACCTTCGCTGCCCACGGGGGGTTCAAGCACAAAAGCCCGTGAGCGTTGAGCACCCTGCAACGTCAGCCGCAGGTACACCATGATCAGCGCCGCAGCATTGTGTGACCACAGCTGGTACACGCTGCGGCCCACCGGGTTGCGCTCCAGCCGCAGGGAGTCCGCCTTGTAGTTCAGTACCAGACCGTCCTTGGAGAGGACGAACAGTGAATCCGGAATGGCCTGAAGCAGCGCCTGGGCGTGCAACTGACTCTGCGCGAGCGCCGCGATGTTCTCGTTCAGGTCACTCATATCGCGGATCAGCAGGGTGTAGTGCGCGTCCTCCACCTGCATCTGGCGGCT
>NZ_BMPP01000041.1 GCF_014647655.1 Deinococcus malanensis | reverse complement strand
TACACCCGCACCCGAGCAGAAGCCCGCCTCCACCTTCACGTGCGGGAGACGGAAGCGGAGTTTGTGATCGGCGTGGAGGACAACGGGGTAGGGTTCGATATGCGTCATAAGGAGCGGTTGTTCCGGTTGTTTCAGCGCCAGCATCCGTCGAGCGTGTACGAGGGGTCCGGGCTGGGACTGGCGGTGGTGCGGCGGGTGACCGAGCGGTTCGGTGGCCGGGCGTGGGGTGAAGGGGCAGTCGATCGGGGGTCGACCTTCTGGTTCGCGTGGCCCAGACAACCCACGGTTCACGCGTGACGTAGGCCCCGGAGAGCCAACCGATCAGCATGTGCACAACCGCCCATCCTGGCAAGCTGTCTGGATACGCTAAACAGAACCCAACGAGGTGGTGTCAAGTTCTCACTCGCCCTGAGGCACCTTCAGGCTTTGGTCGTGGGGGTCATCCGTCAGCCCATGATCCGCAGGGGGCTGATGCCAGCGGAGTCGGTGTGAAAGTGTACCCTGCGCTTGAACCGGGGCGGGGTCTGCATGGTCGGGAACAGTCTGCTCACGCAGGCGAAGGAAGCGTGCGGAGGAGCCTTCTTCTGAGGTCATCCCAGTACCGTAATATTTCCACCTCGTCGCTGCTTTGGCCGAACACAAAGCGTTGAGGACTTCAGCGTGCTTGCTCCCGGGCTCAAGGCATGCAGCCCGCGCCGCGCAGGTCTACGACGTCCTGCCACCGTAGCTGGTCTCACGGATGTGATGCTGACGGCAGCTGTGCTCTCAACCTGACCAGCACCATGGCCTTCATGCTGGTGAACATCCACCTGATCAGAGCCCTGATGATGTGGTCGTCGTACCGGGCATCCTGATCGGGCCAGGATACTCGCACACCTTGATTTCTGTGAACGGTTCGCCGTTCACGTCAGCACCCTATGAAGGGGCGCGCTGCGCCATCGCGATCATCCAGAGCCGTGGATGGAGTGACGTCCTGGCAAAACCGTCGGCATGACGCATGATGTGCACGAACGCATCCTCAACCCACCGACCGGGATGCGGGACCTTCTTCGCATGAGCCAGCGCGTACAGGAGCCGCGCATACCGTCGGTGCAGCTCCCGCAGGGCGCGGAGGTCATGCGGCGAGGCCGTCGATGTGGGGGTGTGAATGGTGGAACGCAGGTTTACCTGGTTTTCGTTTCATCGACGACTGGCACAGGATTACGAGGGACTTCCTTACTTCTCAGCGGGAGATTGCACACCCTACTTCATGCGGTGCTTGACCCCTTTTCAGGCGGTCTCTCGCGCATTTCAGATGCCGGCAGCGACTCTCCCTCATTCGGTAACGCGAACCGCTCCACCTCTAGATCTCCCAGGCTGTACAGCGAAAAACCGATGGTGGAGGCGTTATGCAGCAGGGCCAGCAGGTTTCCAGGCAGCACGTTGAACAGTCCCAGCGCCAGCAAGCCGCCGTTCACACCGATGATCCCGGTATACAGCCCGGTCAGCCGCCGTTCCAGGCCCCGGCTCATGTGGCCCAGCTCCGTCAGTGCGCCCAGATCGTTGGACAGGATCACCACATCGGCCACCTGCTGCGCCAGATCAGCAGACTCAGCCATCACCACGGCAATGTCGGCAGCGTGCAGGGCTGCGCTGTCGTTGATGCCGTCGCCCACCATGACCACCCGGCGGCCCCGTCGCTGTTGCTGCTGCACAAAAAGGTGCTTGTCTTCAGGGAAGACCTCACTGTGCACTTCCTCAATGCCCAGTTCGGCGGCCAGTTCCCCGGCACGGGCCTGCTGATCCCCCGTCAGCATCACCAGATGCTTGCCCTGCGCCCGCAATGTGTCCATGACCTGCCGGGCATTCGGGCGCAGCGGCGCATCAATGCAGAACACGCCCGCCAGCTGCTGATCAATGCTGAAGTACAGCAGGTTGTACCGCTGGGCCTGCTCGGCGATGACCGCCTCCTGCTCTGCTGTGATGGGCACGCCCTCGTCCTCGATCACGAAATGGCGGCTGCCGATCACGGTGCGCTTGCCGTCGATCTCGGACTGGATGCCGTGCGACACGATGTACGTCAGTTCGCCGTGCATCTCGTCGTGCGGGATGTTCTCGCGATCGGCCTGCTCCACCACCGCGTGGCCGATGGGGTGGTAATAGTGTTCTTCCAGGCACGCCGCATACCTGATGACCTCCTCACGCGAGAAGCCGCCGAAGGTCAACACGTCCATCACCAGCGGGCGCGTGGTGGTCAGCGTGCCGGTCTTATCGAAGACGAAGGTGTCCGCCTGCGCGAATTCCTCGACGAAGCGCCCGCCCTTGATCAGAACCTGCTGATCGCCCATCTGCCGCATGGCAGTCATGACCACGATGGGTGTCGAAATTTTGAGGACGCACGAAATATCTACCAGCAGGAACAGCAGCGCCCGGGTCACGCTGCGCGTCAGGGCATAGGTGATCGCGGCCCCCAGGAAGTTGTAGGCCACCACCGCGTCAGCGCGGGTCTGGTTGAGGCGCTGACGCGGAGACTGGAAATTCTCCCCCCCGGTCATCAGGCGCACGATCTGGCTGATGCGGCTCTCGGTGGCAAGGCTGGTAACGCGCAGAGTCAGTTCGCCATTCTCCACCACGGTGCTGGCGTACACGGCGTCGCCCACCGTCTTAGGCACCGCCAGCGGCTCGCCCGTCAGGGTCGATTCGTTGACCATCCCGCGCCCACGCAGCACCTCCCCGTCCAGTGGAATGCCCCGGCCCGACGTGACACTGACGTGGTCTCCCACCCGCACGTCCGCGATAGCCGTTTCTTTCAGCCCGCCGCTCTCGGTGATGACCCAGGCGCTGTGGCTGAGGAACGACAGGCTGCCCTCCAGCCGCTCTCGCGAACGGGTTTCGACCCACCCTTCCAGATCCTCGCCCAGATTCAGCAGGAAGATAATGGAGGACGCGGTGGAGAAGTCTCCCATCAGTTGCGAGACGACAATGGCGGTGGCGTCCAGTACTTCCACGGTCAGGCGGCGCTGACGCAGGGCGCGCAGGGCGGGAGGAATGAAGGGCAATGATTTGATCAACGTGACCGGAGCGCGCACGACAGGCGGCAGCAGCGTGTGCGTCAGCGCCCGGCGCAGCGCCGCCTCGTAGAACACGTCGAACAGTTCGCGTTCTTCCGGCGCAATGCCGATGTCGCCGGGGTCCTGGCAGAGGTCCAGCACTTCCAGGCGTTGCAGCGCGTTCAGGAGAGCGGCGCGTGAACCTCTATATTCGAGAACCAGACCGCTGCCGTACTTGTAGACCGTCACGCGCGTGACGCCTGGCAAGGCCAGCAGCCGTTCGCGTAAGACCTTGCGGCCCGCCGGGCCGAAGGGAGAGTTCGACGAAACTCTTAAACGGCCCGGCCCGCTGTGTTCAACCTTAAAACGCACGCAGGCTCACTGGCTGCTGGTGTCTCCGGCGCCTTCCTTGTTGCTGATCGGAGCTGTCTTTTTCGGCTGCATGGCGCTCTCTTCCACCAGTTCAGCGTCCACGAGATCGGGGGCGTTGTTCTCGCCATCCCCGCTCAGGTCCGCATACTCGCGGCGTTTCTGCTCGCTGCGGTCTTTTTCGTAGATGCTGCGGGCGTCAGCCATCACGTCGTCGTAGGAGGCGCGCACGCCCTCGACGGACGTGTCCAGGGTGTCCTTGATCTTCATACCCTCGGCGATCAGGTGAGCGTACAGCCGCTTGGCATCGCGGCTGCCCAGCAGCTTGAGGCCCACGGTCCCGACAAGCAGACCGCCCAGAAAGCTGCGGGTGGTGGGGGCCATCTGGAGCTGTGGTGCGCGTTGACGCTGACCCGCTCCCCCACTGTAGGCCGCGCCATCGTTTCCACCATTTGGGGCGATGACCTTGATTTCGGGAACCTCAACTTTAACTTTCTTCTCGTGATCCGACATGGGTGCCTCCTCTTAGGTGTAGCCAACATACGCCCTGACACTGCTTGGTGGGACCGAGCCACATCTGAGCTTGCCCCGCCATCGTGGACACGGAGATAAGGCCCGGCAATGGGAAGTCGAAGTTAACCGTGCAAACGTCGTACCTTCGCCACCGAGTTCAAACAGGAAGCCGCGCAGCTCGCCAAGCGGCCAGACATGGCGCTAAGCCAGGTCGCGCGACTGAATCGCTGTTGCGGCGCTGGGTCAACGCCAGCGAATCCACCCACCCAGGAAACGGACGGGACGGTCATCTCGTCAGAATTTCGGGAAGCGCGTGAGCCGAAACGGCGTCTCGGGCGTGCCCCCCTGGGATGGATGGGGGGTGGGACGAATTTCCTCAGATGCAGCTCAGCAGCTCTGCTGTTGTTATTGCTCATGTCTGAGTAGTGGAAAAGCGGTAGCAACGGCACAACGTGTTCTGGACTAGGTAGCGGTGGAGGTGGTCGAGGCGTTCCTGATCGTCTGGCGTGTCAGGATTCAACATCCTGTAGATGTATCACTTCAGGGTGGAGGCACAGCAAAAAGAACCCTTAACACGTGACGGACACATGGTGTCCATCGTCCCGGCCGGCCCCCTCCACTATGCGGGCGCGAGCGTAAAAAAGATCGCGTTACGGGTTCTTCCTGGCAGAAAGGGGTAAGACACCAAAAGATAGCTTTGGGTATCTCAACCACACCCCAACGTTCCTTGGTCCGGAGGATTTATGCTCACCGTACACCTGCATCTCACGAACGGCGACACCATTCTTCTAGAAATGTCGCTCTCTGAAAAGAACAGATTCAGCCGGACGCTCAATCAGGCCACCCTGCCGTCGTTGCCTTTTGTTGCCGTTGTGAATGGGATGACGGTGGAAATCCCGTGGCGCTCGGTGGGGTATGTGTCGTCCTGTCCGCGGATGCAGTCCACCATTGTGCAGGAAGCGGCTGATTAACACGGAAAGGAACGCAGGCCACCACGGGGTGAGTAGCAGGAGGTTCGCGACGCTTGAATACACCAGGTGCAGGGTCTGGTGGGGGTAAGCGTATTAACCGCCCATCACGTCTGGAGTCACGCGCGCACCTTGACCCCATCACTCCAGGTTTTGTTTCAAACGCCAGTCCCGGCTGAAGTACGGGAAATTGGTGAACCCGTGCGGCATCGAGGGGTACTCATTCACCACGACCGGGACGTCCGCGGTGCGTAGGGCTTCAGCGTACCGAATGCCGTTGTCATACAGAGCGTCGTACCCGGCCACCTGAATCAGCGCCGGAGGCAGCTTCGTAGGGCTCGGCGCCCGCAGTGGCGAGAGTCGCCAGTCGGTGTTGAGGGCCCCTTCCGGAAGGTAGAACCGTTCGTACGCACTCTTGTCGGCCGCGATCAGGATGATTTGCTCCGCGTGCCTGCGGCGTGATTCAGAAACGTGGCCAAGGCCGAAGTCGGTGGCCGGATAGATCAGCGACTCGTTCTGCCGCACGGTGGTCAACACTTCCACGGCGCCCATGCGAGGCGTATGTCCGTCAAGCAGCACCAGGCGACAGGGACACCTCACGCCCTTCGTACAAACACAGATGCCGTTGGAGGGACAGCGTGAGCGGACCCAAGGTGATGTTCGGTGCCGGCTCGTGTTCCCTGAGCTGGGCCCGCATACGGGCCAGGAGTTCCTGCGGCGTGAACGGCTTCGTGAGGTAATCCGACGCACGGCCGGGAAGGGAGTCCAGCGAAGCATTCTCAACTGACTGGGTCGGGGGGAGCAGACGGAGGTGTGACTTCCAAAGCTGCCGGACGTGCCACGCGGTGCGTGCGCCGCTGAGTTTTCACGGCGTACATCCGTTCATCGGCCAGTCGCACCAGTTCAGACGGTCCGGCACACTCATCCGGGAAAAAGGCGATCCCCGCACTCACGTCCGCTCCTGAAAAGCCCCGGCGCTGCACGTCTGCCATCAGTGCCCGCAGCCAGCCGTGAAGGACGGGACCAGAGTCCACCCGGCTGTGGGACAAAATCACCGCGAACTCGTCGCCTCCCAGGCGGTAGCACCGGTCATCCAGACGCGTGTGCCTGTTCAGCACCTCACCGAAGGTCTGAAGCAAGCGGTCGCCTGCCTCATGACCCAGGTAATCGTTGATGGTTTTCAAGCCGTCCAGGTCCAGCACCATCAGCCCGAACCCATGCTGATGCCGCCGGGCACTGGCATGCACGGTGATCAAATCCTGTTCAAAGGCCCGGCGGTTCCCCAGGCCCGTCAGGGCGTCCGTCAACGCCGCGCGCTCCAGGCTCCGCAGGTGCGTCCGGCGTTCCATGGCCACGTTCACCGACAGCTGCGCGGCGTCGAAAAGCTGCTTTTCCCAGTCGGCCCAACCCTTGTTGTTGCCGACCTTGCTGGCAATCATCACGATGGTGTTCCCGGCGGTCAGGTCCGTGAGGGGCACCAGCGCGATTGATGACAGGTCTCCTTGAACGTAAAGAGGTATAGAAAGAGGGTGGCTTGAATAGTCGTCGATATAGACCGGCCTCTGCTGTTCAATGGCCAACCAGGTCAAGCCGCTGCCTCGTGCGACGGGAGCCAGCTCGGCCTGCAACAGGGCACCGTCGGCCCGCTCCGAACGCCAGATGGTGGTCAGGCGGGCCATGTCCCCCTCCTGCACCCCCAGCCCCAGCCAGTCAACGGCGAGGGCGTCCCGGAACTTGACGAGCACCTGCTGCGCCATTTCAAGCGGGTCATCTTGCCGTTCAGTCAGTTGAACGATCTCCAGGAGCGCCTGGTTGGTCGCCAGCGACTGTTGCAGTTCCAGCTCCTTGCGTCGAAGATCAGCGGTCGCCCTCAACGCCAGGCCGACCCGAGGGATCAGGGGGGGAAGGGCACACGCCGTGACGATACTCACGACGGCCGTGATGGCGCGAATGTAGGCGTCGAGCCAGTACACGGGCGTGATGCGCACCAGCACGTGCATGACGTGCGTGAAGCCACACACGATGATGAACAGGCCGAAGGCCAGCACCACCCAGTCAAACGGCAGGTGGGTGCGGTTCTGGTAGACGATCAGCGCCAGGATGAACGCGATGACGGTATAAGCGAGCCCGATCAGCAGGTCGCTGCCGACGTGCAGGGCGACCAGGGAGGCCGACCAGTCGTGGTGGTAGTCGATTTTGAAGTTGCGGTTCAGCAGGTTGTCGATCAGGCCGGGCCAGAACAGGGGGATCAGGAGTGCTGTGCATAGCAGCAGCAGGACGCGGAGGGGACCAGAGGAAGTGAGGTGCATGTGGCCTCCTGGAGCCATGTGGTGGGACACTCTTCTGCCCACATAGCTTTTCTTAATCCTCCCCCAATCTCTCTTTCATTATTGTGACATTCAGCCCCGAGTCTCGGGCCGGCCACCACTGTGGGTCCAGCAGATCTGCTCCGCACATCAGCCTTGGACAAGACCAGGGATGGCCCCACCAGCACCATGTCAGCGAAGACGTGATCTCTGAATGCACACGTCACGCACGAGCATGGAGGGCGTACCCGAACTCAATCCGCGGCCCAAGGTTCCCTTTATGAGCCAGGAACACCGTTCAGCAGCGTTTCATCCTGCGCAGGGCCTCACGGACGGAAGCCGTCAACGCATCCGACATGCCTCTTTGCGCACCTTCGTGTCGAAAGAGCGTCGTAACAGCTGAACAATCGGGCTTTTTAACTGTGCCGTTGGTAAGAGTTCGGTACGGCTCTGCGCTTCAATATTCCTTACGCCCCAGGAGCTTCGGCAGGCGAACCGACCAGGTGGGATTTGTATTGCAAGGCCTTCTTCTGCACTGTTTCCAAAAAAAGGAACGTCCGCCTCCACATCCACCCAGCAGGCTCACCAACTGAACGAGAGCAAGGACACACCCGCACGACCCCGAGGCCAACGTGAGCCACTCCCATCAATCACCGACACCCGCTGCCCTCCACAATGAGAAGGGCTCAGCCACCCCGACCCCGCACAACCACGAGTGGCCGTACCGTCTCCTGCTCGAGAACTCGACCAACCTGATTCTTCTGTATACCGCGCAAGGCCAGCTCACCTATGTTTCCCCTGCCTCGCTTCAGGTCCTCGGGTACACCCCCGACGAGTTCTTTCTGCAACCCGGACCGTCCCTGGTTCACCCGGACGACCTCCCAAGCTTTCAAGCCGCGGTCGCCGAACTTCTCAATACAAGAGTCGACTCGGTCAGACTTGAGTACCGCGCCCGCCATCGCCACGGGCACTATGTCTGGCTGGAAAGCATCTCACGGGCACACCGGGATCCAGCGACCGGAGACGTCATCAGTTTCCACTCTTCCACCCGCGACATCACCGCACGCCGCCACGCGGAAGAAGAACTGCGCCGGAATGAAGCTTTCTTGCGTCGCGTCATGGACAGCAGTGCGGACTGCATCAAGATTCTCGATGGGGACGGTTGCATCCTGTTCATGAACGAGGGCGGCCAGCGGTTGATGGACGTGACTGACTTCACCCTTCTGCTGGGCCGCAATTGGGTGGATGCCTGGGATGAAGAACAGCAGTCCACCGTGCGGAATGCCCTGGACGAAGCAAGGCGTTCCCAGAGCAGTTCCTTTCAAGGGCGGCTGCCCACCCTGACCGGTCAGGAGAAATGGTGGGACGTGATGGTGACGGCCATCGCGGCGGAGGACAGCCAGCCCGAACGCCTGCTGGTCATCTCCCGTGACGTGACCGAAGCGCGCCGTTCCCAACAACAACTCAGCGAACAGGCCAGCGAGAAAGTGGCGATCCTCGAGAGCATTACTGATGCGTTCTTCGCGCTGGACAGCCAATGGAACTTCACGTACCTGAACGCGCAAGCAGAGCGGTTACTGGAGTGCCGTAGCCATGACCTGCTGGGTCAGAACCTGTGGCTGATGTTTCCAGAGGCGGTGGGGAGCACCTTCGACCTGAAGTACCGCGAAGCTGCCCGCGAAGGTCATCCCGTGACTTTCGAGGAGTACTACGCACCCCTCAGCACTTGGTTTCAGGTGCGCGCGTACCCGTCCGCGCAGGGCCTGACGGTGTACTTCCATGACATCAATACTCGCAAGGTCGCGGAGCTGGAGCAGCGCAGCCACAACAGGGTGCTTGAGATGACCGTGCAAGGTCACCCTGTGTCTGGCGTGCTGCGGGAGATCACCTTCATGGTCGAGCAGCAGGCGCCGGGCCATTTCTGCGCGATCATGCTTGCGCAGGATGAGCATTTGACATTGGCGGCTGCGCCGAGCGCCCCGATTGCCTTTCATCAGGCGTTCGACACCTGGAAGGTTCAGGAAGGCGCGGGAGCCTGTAGCACCGCCGCAGCGACGAAGCAGACCATCAGCGTGGAGAACATCACCAGCGATCCGCTGATGGTTGAACTGCGTTCGTTTCTCGTGCCCGTGGGCGTCCGCGCGCTCACCGCCACACCCATCCTGGATGGTGACGGTCAAGTGCTGGGCGTGCTGGCGTTGTACGCCCAGCACCCGGGTCCATTCACGAAAGCCAGTCTCGAGACCATGGAGAAAGCCCGCCACCTCGCAGCCATAGCCATTGAGCATCGCCGGTTGACGGACCGGCTACACCATCAGGCCCAGTACGACCCGCTCACGAAGCTGCCCAACCGGTCGCTCTTCACCAGCCGTCTGAGCGCGAACCTGGCGATGGCCGAAACCGAAGGGCTTCCCCTGGCGATGCTGTTCATCGACCTGGACGACTTCAAGGGAGTGAATGACACCCTGGGTCATCAGGCGGGTGATCAGTTGCTTACCCAGGCTGCCCAGCGGCTGCGCGACTGCGTCCGTCTGGGGGACACGCTGGCCCGGCTGGGTGGGGATGAGTTCACGGTGATCCTCCCATTTGCAGACGAGGCGCGGGCCATCCAGGTCGCTCAGCGGATTCTCGCGGCATTCTCCGTCCCTCTGACGGTGGCCAGGCGTGAACTGTTTATCGGTGTCTCCATTGGGATCAGCGCCTACCCACACGGTGGCCGGGATCCCGAATCGTTGCAGCGGCATGCGGATATGGCGATGTACCGT
>NZ_BMPP01000040.1 GCF_014647655.1 Deinococcus malanensis | reverse complement strand
GTATACGGTGTGCACCGAGACGCCGAAGTGATCGGCGATCCCCTGATTCTTGTGCGTGCCGCGTGCGATCCACTCGAGCGCCGCGAGGCGGCGCTCTTCGAGTTAAGCACGGGAATACTGAGTGGGCTGCCAGCCGGGCATTCCCCAAGTATATCAATGCCAAACCACGACGTGATCAATAGGGTCCAGCAGATGCAGTGTGCTGGCTTGCCTGGTAACGTCCTTCATACCTCCCCACGAGGCGCTGGTTCTGAGTGATCAGCGCGCGGGTACCCGTCTGAGGTGTTCGGGGCGGCCAACGGGCGGATGGCGCGGCCGGTCAATCTCGCCCAGGCCCTCACGCCGTTCGGGGTCGGGTTGATGCTGACGTGGACGGGAGGGTACAGCGGGTCTCTCAGGCTGCTGGCGGGGCTGGGGGTGGCGGCGGGGTTGACCCTGTTGGGCATGGCCAGGATCCGCACTGACGTCCAGCCTGGAGGACAAGCTTTGACCAAGAGGTTGGGGGGGTGGACAAGGGTGCTCCGTCAGGCCCTGGCGGGGGCAGGTGGGAAAAGCTCAGGCCCACCGGTCTGAGGATGCGCGACGCGCGGACACCTGCATCCCACAGGCGCGGGGCGGATGGGTCGGCCTACTCCCTGTGCACGCTGTTTACTGTTCAAGCGACTGATTTGAGGTGGGAATCACATGGCCGCCGGTCTCCTCTGACGTTGCCCAGGCACCACCGTGTGCGCCTTCACTGCGCCAGCGGTTCAGGCGCTGAGGTTTTCTCCGATAAGCCTCCAGCCTCCTCCCCTTCCCTACCCGCGCCAGCACACGCTCAGGCAAGGTGCCAGGCAATAAGGAGAGTGGAGTGGAAAACGAATGTGCCTCTATTCCAGTTGGAGCGCCCTTGACGTTCATCGCCCGGATGTTGAGGAGGCGAACAGTAAGACCCGCGAGACAGGAGGGTGCACAGGGTAACCTTACGCATCCCAGAGAAGCAGGAACGCAGTGAGGTTTCCACCATGGCCACAGCATCCTTACACCCCAAAGTCCTGCCCGCCCTTGGCGTACTGGCCCTGCTTATTGTGACGACTGGCACACTGGTACTTGTCAACGCGATGAGCAGAAGCGTAGAGCCAGAGGAAGTGAACCTGCTGACTGGACTGGTCCGGCTGGGCATGGCTTTGCCTCTACTGCTCGGCACGGTGGCTCTCGTTGCTTACAAATCCGCCTTACCTTCGGGGCTGGCTGGCCCAGCCGTCCTCGCCGTGGGAGCCCTCGGCCACTGGATGACCATCGAAGGACTCTCTTCCTTTTATGGTGAAGTCGAGTACAACGACTGGCTGGAAATCATCTTCGGCCTGCTGATGATGGTCGCCTTCGTCTGGGGTCTGTTCGCCGTCCTGCATCAACAACGGCTCAGCCGGGCGCGGGAGCAACGGGCACGAGAGTACGACCCCCTCACCGGTCTCCTCAACCGCACCGGCCTCCAGCGCCACCACAGCGAACTGTCAGCCAGTACGCGCGCGACAATGCTGATGTTCGACCTGAACGACCTCAAAGCCATCAACGACTCCGGTGGACATGGCGCCGGTGATCAGCACATCCGCGCTGTCGCCAAAGCCATTCAGACCCGGCTCCCAGATGACGCCATCGTCGGCCGTTGGGGTGGCGACGAGTTCGTCGCGGTGATTCCGCATGTTGACGAAGCGCAGGCCCTCGAGTTCGCACGCGCCGTGGAACACGTCTCGCCGCAGCCACCTGGCCCCCTGCCGCCATTCTCCGTGGGCGCTGCCTGCATCCATGCCGGGGAATCGTTTGAACGTGCACTCGCCATCGCCGACCAGCGCATGTACGAATGCAAGCAGGAGCACTACGAACGGAGCATCATCAGCTCCGGGCAGCGTGGAGGCCTCAGCGTGGAGGATGTGTCGAAGCAGCTGGAAATGCTTGAGACGCCCGACCAGGTGCTGGATGTCGGCCTCGCGCTCGCGCGCGAACTGCTGGGCTTCGAAGCGACCGCGTACTTCCAGCCCCAGGATGGGCAGATGCTTCCGACCCACCTGGCGGGACTTCAGGAGGATGACCGCCAGGCCCTCCGGGCGCTTGACCTGAACACGCACCACTCCGGAATGGTCAGTTCCGCTATTACCTCGAACAGCACCACCTGGACGGCGGACTACCCGGCGGACCCGCGTGCCGGCCGAGCCTGGGTGGAGTTCGGTCTGAAAAGTGCCGTGGTCACGCCGGTGCGCTCGCGCGGAGAAGTCGTCGGCGTCCTTGCCCTGATGCACTTTTCCACCTGGAGGGCCATCACGCCCGCGGTGCGGCGGCTGCTAGAAACGGTGGCCTTACGCCTCGGGCATACCATTGAGCGCCTGCGGGTGATCGAGGACGTGCGTGTCACGCTGGAGGGTGGGCTGCTGAGCATGGGCCTGGCCTTGGAAGCGCGGGACCTGGAAACCTCCGGACACACCGAGCGGGTGGTCGGGCTCAGCCTGGAACTCGGTCAAGCGCTCGGCCTAAGTCCAGGAGTGCTGAGTGACCTGAAGCAGGGAGCGTACCTGCACGATATTGGGAAGCTCGCCATTCCGGACGCGGTGTTGCTCAAACCCGGCCGGCTGGACCCGGAGGAATGGGCCCTAATGCAGTCGCACGCCAGCCGGGGACACGACCTGGCCTCGCGCATTCCCACCCTGTCCCCGGCGGCACTGGCCGTCATCCGGCATCACCATGAACGGTGGGACGGCCTGGGGTACCCGGACCGGCTGGCGGGGGGCCGGATTCCGCTGCTCGCGCGGATCTTCGCGGTGTGTGACGTGTATGACGCCCTGATCAGCGAACGGCCGTACAAGCGCGCGTGGGGGCAGGAAGAAGCGCTCGCGGAACTGCTCGCGCAGAGGGGACGACAGTTCGATCCGGCCATCGTGAACGCGCTGGTGACGCTGATCCAGGCCCGTCACGCTGTGGCGTAACCCTTTCCATGCCTGGCTATGCAGTTCTCGACCGCAGGAGCCGGCCGGCGTAGGTGTTGACTTCACCTCTGAGTCCGCTCAGGTAGGCGCGGTCGCTGGTGGTTGCGTTGCTGAGTTTGAAGAAGCATTGCCCCTGAGCTTGGTAGGCCTGGAGGGTGGTATTGACAGCGTTAGCCAGGGTGGGAGAAAGGGGTCTTAAAAGAGGGGCCATCAGGGTGGAGCACTGCGCGGTGTCGGGGATGGCAGGCGGCGGGCTTTGTGCGGCTGTCGAACTCATGGCGGCGAGGAGTGCGGAGAGTGACAGGATTCGCATTTGAGGCCTAGTGTTCCACGTGGTGTCAGGTTGAATGCCCCCATTCCGGCATGGACGCTGGGTAGTTGTTGTAGACCGAGCGTTTGGTTCGGCCTCATGGACTGGGACCTGAACTCATACCTGCGGATTTAACCTCGCCCTTGCCGGATTTTCCTGGGGCGGGTGGTTGATATGGGGTGATAGCGCTACTGCGTGGCATGCTGATGTTTCCTGCAATTAGGGTGGTTTGATACCGTTATTGCAAGAATATACTCTGTGCTCCTTCCTATCCCTTTGGTTGCTCTCTTATCTGATACTCTCCCCTCCGTTCAAGTCCTCATTCCCTGTGCTTCTGCCCATGCTTGAGCATGCTGAACCCCCAGCTTCTGCGTTATAGGTCAAGGCCTTCCACCAGAACTGAACTGGCTTCGTTCCCGTATGCTTTTGCATAAGCCTAGGCGTGTCGAAGCAGCTGGAGTGGATGACATTCGAGTGACGCCGGGGTGGAATTAGAGTCTTGAGAGCATCCCGCACGCGGGATGCAGGGAGAGGGCAGTGAGCAGTGCGGGCGCGACACCAAGGGATGGATGCCAAGCATCCGCGTACATTCTTACAAGTACCGCAGGAGATCTGGACACACAACAACCCGCACCCTACAGATCTCCTGCCTGACAGCCGAAATTTATACACTGGATTGACTGTGTGATGTACGAGGTCTTCGTAAGAAGATGCCGTGTACTGCTGCAGGAGAGTCAGCCTGAACTCTCAACAATATTTAATAGATAATGAAATAAAGGAGTTGTAGCAGGGCGTATGCTTTTTTCAATCTTCGGTGGTGATGACTGTGGCAGATATCGTTGGGCGCTTATTTTGCCGCACGAACCAGTAGCGCAACCGCCCGGGGTTCTTCTCTTCAGGCAACTGCCTGATTAAAAGGCGTGCCTTTCAATATAGTCTGGTTCGTCTTTCAAGAGGTTAATATGAAAAAGACAGTCGTTCGGTACATTGGCGCAGCACTCCTTATTGGCGGCTTCTCGAGTGGTCAGGCAGCGCACCTGCAACAGAAAAACCAGGGCGCGTGCATCTCTCTTTTTCTCTCGGTGAATAAGGAGAGAGGCCAGATGGAGACAGGCCAGGACAGGGCCGCTTTCAACCAATCGCTTGACATGCAAAAAAATCTCTGTAAGACGACATTGTAAAAAGTTTACATAACTGTCTGGCAGTCAGCAGGATGCAGCATTACGTTGCGTCTTGCTGATTGCCAGGCCAGGTTCTGAGCTTCCACACTGGGTAGGGCGGACCCACCCACGACCATACACCAAGCAGATGTCACGATGGCACTGATGCACAACCGGGTGTACCGTTTTCAGAGCCCTTCAGAGACCAAGCAACCATGGGTCGCCCACGAGTCGGGGGAGGGCGTGCTGTTCATGCTTAGTGCGCGGAACAAAACCTCATTTCCCGGGTGCAGCCTGCATGGATGTCTTTTGTCTCCGACCCACTATGGACGTTGATCAAGCCTCTGCTACCCATTTCACTGGAAAGACCAAAAGGCGGCCGACCACGCATCGCTGACCGCCTGGCCCTCGAAGGCATCCTCTTCGTCCTACACACTGGGATTTCGTGGCGCTTCCTGCCACAACAACTGGGGTACGGCAGCGGCATGACCTGCTGGCGGCGACTCCTGGAATGGCAACAGGCCGGCATCTGGGCAGACCTCCACCGCTGTGTCCTGGATCACCTGCATGCTGCTGGCGTCGTCGATTGGTCACACGCCTCTCTTGACTCTGCGAGTGTCCCGG
Source organism: Deinococcus malanensis (assembly GCF_014647655.1). Lineage (NCBI taxonomy): Bacteria > Thermotogati > Deinococcota > Deinococci > Deinococcales > Deinococcaceae > Deinococcus > Deinococcus malanensis. Next base: position 6,650 of record NZ_BMPP01000040.1, on the reverse strand, counting down.
CGCCTTGCGGAGGAAAGCAAACCGGGCGAGATCCCACGAACCGTGGCAAACTCGGCACCAAGCGGCACCTCGTGGTCGACAGAAGCGGACTTCCTCTTGCCGTAGTCATTTCTGCGTCCAACGTGCATGACAGCAAAATGCTGGAGGCAGCGATTGACGCTGTCCCTGGTCTACGGAATGGAAAGGGTGGCCAGCCGAGAAAGCGCCCCACGAAGCTCCACGCGGACAAAGGGTATGACTACACCAGGTGCCGACATGCCCTGTACGTTCGGGGGATCGTGCCCGGTATTGCGCGACGTGGCGTGGACTTCAGCGGGTCTCTCGGTCCGGTGAGGTGGGTGGTGGAGCGCACGTTGAGCTGGCTCAACCGGTTTAGGCGTCTTAAATTGCGTACACGAAGGCACTGACGGGCACTTCGTCCATCCTGGCGCCGGCCCTGCCCGCACAGAAGGCGCCAGTCATGTACGCGAACTGCGCGGCAGTGCGAGTTGCAGGTGCGGCACCCATCAGAGCCGGACAGCCTGGGTACAGCACGAAGCTGGACCGGGACCGTGACGGCATCGGCTGCGAGTGATCGCGCGAGGAAGGATATGAGTAGCAGATGGTCGGGGGCGCTGGCCCTGTATGTCCTGGCTGTCGCGGTGCTGCTGTGGTTGGCCGTGGGCTTATGGAGTGGTGGGCTTGTGGCGCCTGTTTTCCTGCTGGCCCCTGTGCTGGCCCTGAGTGCCGGGCGCCTGTGGAAGACCGGGGAGGGATCTGACGGCGCAGCGCCGCTGATCGACTGTTGATCAGCTGATGGAACTGGAGGGTCATAACCTGCGGGCGGATATCTCGTATCGGGTGGATGGAGCAGGAGACCAATGTGTTGGAGGCGCTGCGGAATGTAAACCACCTCTCACTAGAGGATGATCATAGAATCTTCATATTGTTACAATTAATCGAGCAATCATTTATCTTGATGTAAGAACAGTTTCATTAAGACCGCCTTCATTTTAGAAGGGCGTTCGACTTGCATGGATCAATCTCGTTCAACAACATCATCAATACGGTCATAAGGCAGTAATGCCACGCAGCCCGACTCCAACCATTACCTGAATTACCGCAGGAAGGGAGTTAGTCATGCTCATACCAAAAGCATTTCCACATCTGATCCTCACCACTGGCCTGGGCCTGACACTCGCCGCTTGCTCCAACATCACCACACCCGCCAGCCATGCACGCATCACTGACACACCCAGCAGTGAACACGATGTTGTTCATCCCACTCTGGAAACACACAACGTGACAGGAAGCTGGCGCGACGATTTCCACACCCTCGACACCGCCCGCTGGTGGGTGTCGAACAGCGGCTGGACTCCCTTCTGGGCCCGTGACGGCCTGACCGGCAACTGGAACACCAGCAACGTGACCGTCAATGCGGGATACCTGATCATGAAACTCGACGTCAGCGCCGGGCTGATTGCCAATGCCGCCGAACTCGCCACCAGCACGAGATACGGCTACGGTACCTACGAAGCGCGCCTGCGGGCGGCAAGCACCAGTGCTGATCCTGCGGTGCGCGGTGTGGGCACCAGTGGCAACATCACTGGCTTCTTCAGCTTCGTCAACGACTCCGAAACTGAGATTGACCACGAGATCGAAGGTCAGAACCGCACCATTGACTGGATGGGCGCCTGGCAGACCACGAACCGTCATGATTACGGTACCGGTGGCACCGGTGCGGACCTGTCCCAGGACTTCCACACCTACCGCTGGGACTGGACGCCCACTAGGATTGACTTTTACATCGACGGCGTGCTCAAGCGTACCACCACCAGTGTGGTCCCCACTGCCGCAGCGCACCTCATGTTCAATTTATGGCCGACCAACTCTACCGGCTGGGGTGGCCTAGCAACAGCCGGTACGCAGTACATGTTGGTGGATTACGTGAGCTTTAGCCCACTAGGATCCACCCCCCCCGCCACGGATCCCATCAAGATACCGACGGACGACACTCCGGCAGGAGCCCTGAGCCTGACCAAAGCCACCTCAGGATCAGGCACGCTCTCTTCCAGCGATACGCAGGACTGGTACACCTTCACCAGCACCGACCTGGGTGGTCGGGCCACGGTTTCCCTGACTACCGGGTGGAACAGCGACCTGGAGATCTACACACCCGATGGAACGACCCTGCTGGGCAGCAGCCGGAGGTCAAAAAGCAATGCCGACAGCGTGACGCTCACCCTGCAGGCCAACACGCGGTACTACGCCCGAGTGGTCTGGGCGAGCCGTACCCCGAGTTACACGCTGAGTGCCACCGGCGCCGTGCGTTAAATGCGCTGAACACTATTGTGGGCCTGGCCCGCTATAGCGTAGCTGAAGTTAAGCGGCTGTAGCTTGGCGTACGGGCTGGACGGGCTCAGTCATGGTTGAGGTCAATCGTGCAACCAGCGGCCGGGCAGAAGGTTTGCTGGGTTCCAGCCCTGGTGTCCTGTCGCTGTGGGGCTGGTTCGCCGTTGTCCTCCACGGGAAGGCTGATGCGCGTCTGCACCACACCACGCGTGTCCTCCCCCAATGGATCTATCTGGCCGGCCTGTTGCGCGTGTCAGGGGTTAGGCGTGCAGTTGTTCGGGACTGTAACACCCGGGTATTACGCACGGACATTCTGCATGAAGTCTACGGGCGGTGGAGGCGTGCAGGCGTATGCGACCACCTCATGACCGAACTCGAAGCGGAATGACGCCCATCGACCGGCCCAGGAAGCACTTCGCTGCTATAGACCATCAGCATCCACCCGAATCTTAAGAGTTTAATGATTTTTAAGTTGTTGATTGTGAGAAACCATGTGGTCCAATGGCTGACATGAGCAGAGCCGATGCTACTGAGCTGACAGCCGTACGGGCGGTGATCGAAGCGCAGATCGCTGTCACAACCGCGCAGCGCTACGATCTCCTGCCTGAAATCCGTACCCTCCGCAGGCTCTACAAGAACGCGCCAGTACAGCCCGAGGCACTTCATCAGGTCCGGGATGCTGCCCTGGAGGTGCTGGAGCGCCTGCGAGCAAGCTGAGGACGAGGGGGTGGTGCCAGGACGGCCAGGCGCTCCTGTTCCACCGGAAGCTCCGCGCGCGCGAGGTGTCAATGCGGCCTCGTCGGATCACGCACGCGGGTAACCACCGGAGCACTCCTCCCATCTGGATCGGCAGGCGCTTCCACCTTGGAGGCCACCACACGCAGGCGGTCCAGCTGCCCTGATCGGACATCAGGTGACAGCGCCGGATGAGTGTCGTCAAAATGGAAGGTTATGTCCTGGCGGGGTCCTGCTTTCTGAATGAACGCGTAGGGCAGTTCCGGCGTTCGGGTCAGCATTGCTCCTTAGCATGGCGGAATATCCAGTTACTGGTCCGCGGAACGGAGTCGGTATGCCCCCCACGATTCTTGTCATTAAAGATGATCTGGACATCACCCGGGTCGTGCAGTACGAACGCGAAAATGCTGGCTATGAGGTCCTGACCGCTGCGGATGGCGTGGGTGGGCTCACGTCCGCGCACGAGCACCATCCGGTCCTGATCATTCTCGATCTGGGCCTCCCGGACATGAACGGCGTGGAAGTCGCGCGCCGGCTGCGCAAGGCTGGGGAGGTCCGTATCTTGGTTCTGACGGCTGTCGATGACGTTTCCAGTAAAACCGACCTGCTGGGGGTGGGGGCCGATGACTACGTCACCAAGCCTTTTGATCCGCCTGAACTGCTTGCCCGGGTGCAGGTGCAGCTCCGTCACCAGACCAGCCAGGACCTGATGACGCTCGGCCTCCTGACGGTGTCCCTGTCACGACGGCTCTGTTTTTATGATGGCCACGAGGCGCCGCTCTCGAACAAGGAGTTCGAGCTGATGGCCCTTCTGTCGCAGCAGCCGGGCCGGCTGTACAGCCGTGACGCGATCGTGCGGCACCTGTGGCGAGAGGAAGAGACAGACAAGATAGGCCTCGTGGACGTTCATCTGGGGAACGTGCGGGGAAGTTACGTGAGGCCGGTGGTTATGGGGTGATCCGGACGGTGAGGGGAGTGGGGTTTGCACTCAGGACAGCACGGTAACCGAATAACGGAACAGCGTCTAACGTCAACGCACCTTGATGCAGACAAAAAAGGTCATACGGTGATGGCAGCGTGCTCGCCTGGGACGCGCTGACAGGCAGGCCGGGAGAGCTTCATGGGCTGGACCGTTAACCAGGACGAGGGCACGCCCAAACATCTGAAGCCCTCTTTTCCGCATATATCCCTTCAGACCAGGAACGAAGTTCAGGGTGTTCCTGCTGGAGGCCCGAATGAACCGTATTGAACCCACCGACCGCACCGCCCTCAGTCCTTCCTAATCTTCCAGGGCAAAGCGCAGGTCAGCGCGCAGCTGAATCTCCTGGATGCCCAGTTGATCGGCTGGTGGGCACGGCACGGCATTACCCAGCTGCGCTTCTCCCTCGGGATTATCTTCCTCTGGTTCGGGGTCCAGAAGCTCTTCCCGGGCGTAAGTTCTGCTGAAGGCCTGGCCACCCGGACCATCTCGGTGCTGACCTTCGGTGCAGTGCCTCCGGGGGTCAGCCTGCCAGTGCTGGCCACCTGGGAATGCGCCATCGGGCTGGGCCTGCTGACCGGCCGGTTCCTGCGCGTGAAGTTGCTGCTGCTGTTCGCGCAGATGGCCGGCACCTTCCTGCCGCTGGTGTTTTTCCCGCAGGAAACCTTTACCGTCGTGCCCTGGGTGCCGAACCTGGAAGGCCAGTACATCGTGAAGAACCTGGTGCTGATGTCCGCCGCGCTGGTGGTGGGCGCGACCGCACGTGGAGGCAAACTCATCATGGACGCCCGCTCAGCCGACACCGCTAAGCGGACGCAAGCCCTTCACCAGAGGTTTCGCCGGCGTTTTCATCGTGAGCCCTGAGGCTGAGCACCTCCGCCTGCGTGTGAAGAACGTGCGGGGTAGGCGTGATGTTCACGCCCACCCCGCAGCATTGCTTCCGGTGATTGTCTATCACAGCAGTTCAGCAGCGCGGGGAGGCCGTCTCAGGCATGCCCGGCCTCCCGCAGGGTCCTCAGCGTGCGGTTGACGTTCCCGAGGCAGCAGCTGCCCTGCGGGTTGTTCAGTTCACACCCGCACCGGCCGGCTTGGATGTGGGCCTGGATTGAGGAGGGGATAGCTGCCGTCCTACGGCTCATTTATGGATTCTTCAAATCCTTATATGTGACAAACCTGAGAGCTTCCTCACTGTAAGGCACTTGTCATTCACTATCCCTTAACTTTCAGGCAGCGGAGAACCCAAAGGTTCCTCCCTGAAACGAAAAAGGCAAAACCGCCGCAAGGCGGTGACGCAAAGCCCCCGGGACCCATGAGGTCGGCCGAGCTACCGAAAGAAGGGAGTCAACATGCGTACCCATACCCTGAAAAACCTGACCCTCACCGCCACCCTCTCCCTGAGCCTGATCATCTCCGCCTGCGGAACCACGCCCACCCCCACGGCAAGTACCCCGGCAGCAGCTTCTGAACCAAACAGCGAGACGGGCTGGGTCTCCAGCGTGACCAGCCTGTCCTCACAGTCCATACAGTCCATTGCAGGCGGTACCAACAACCTGACCCGTGTTCCCTGGACCAGTGCCACCAACGGCTGGGGCCCGATCGAGATTGACCGTTCCAATGGAGAGCAGGCAGCCGGTGACGGCCGGACACTGACCCTGCAGGGCAAGACGTACACCAGCGGCTTCGGCACCAACGCCGCGTCGAGCATGACCTTCGACCTCGGCGGGCGCTGCACGACCTTTACCACCGGCATGGGGATCGATGACGAGGTCGGCAACGCCGGCAGCGTGGTGTTCCAGATCTACGCCGACGGAACGCTGCTGTATGACTCCGGCCGCATGACGGGCGCCAGTATGACCAAGAACGCCAGCGTGGCTGTGAGTGGCAAGAAGCTGCTGCGTCTGGTCGTCACCGACGCCGGAGACGGCCCGAGTTTCGACCACGCGGACTGGGTCTCGCCCACCCTGCTCAACTGTATCCCCCCGGAGCGGTTCCTGAGCGAGCTGGCCTGGACGAGCAGCACCAACGCCTGGGGTCCGGTGGAGCGCGACATGTCCAACGGTGAGAGCCAGGCCGGCGACGGCCGCATCCTGACGCTGCAGGGGGTCACCCATGCCAAAGGTCTGGGCGTGCACGCCGGCTCGACGATCGTCTACCCGCTGGACGGCACTTACTCGAGCTTCAAGGCGGACGTCGGTCTGGACGACGAGGTGGGCTCGCAGGGCAGCGCCAGCTTCCAGGTGTGGGTTGACGGCACCCTGCGCTTCGACTCCGGCGAGGTGACCGGGGACAGCGCCACACAGAAGCCGTTTGTGGACATCCGGGGCGCGCGTGAACTCAAGCTGGTCGTGACCCCCGGCGCTTCCACCGACTTCGACCATGCCGACTGGGCCGGTGCCCGCCTCAGCACCGAAGTGGCCCCCACACCAACGGTCGCTCCCGCACCCACTTCATCCACCGTGACGTATGGTGGCAAGCTGGTCATCTCGCGGGGCGGAACCTACAGCGGCAACTGGGAAAGCCCCGACACCGGTCCAGCCGTGAGCATCCAGACGACCGAGCCGGTGATCATCGAGAACGCGAACATCCGCGGCAAGGGCGTCCTGAT
>NZ_BMPP01000039.1 GCF_014647655.1 Deinococcus malanensis | reverse complement strand
TCGACCCTTGGGTATCTCAGCCCTGCCGAGTTCGAAGCCCACCATCTTGCCAGACAGCCAGCCGCCGCTTAACTTGAAGTACGCAAAACCGGCACAACCTCAGTTCGGTACGCCAGTGAGGGTATCGGTGTAGGCGTACTGTGCGACCGCTTCTGCTTCGTTCTTCGCGTCGGTGGAGCGTTTCAGGTGATGGGCAATGGCATAGAAGAACGCAATGAACATCAACCCGGACAGGTAGAAGCGGACGTACACCGCGTAACCGCCGGCCGCCTCAACGCTCAGGCCGACCGGATGCAGACCAAAGTGATTCAGGATCGCGGCACTGGCCGTGACGTAGAACGCCAGGGATACGTAGAGCCCGCGCTGCAGGCCCAGCATCAGGAACGCGAAGAAGTACACGGCGGGGGAAAACAGCACGAACGACAGTGCGCCTCCTGCCGTGGGACCTGTCGTGGCAAAACGAACGAACAGACCGGTCAGCAGGAACAACGACAACAGGGCCACAAAGGCGCGCTCCACAAAGGGCACAGCGCGTGGGGTCATGGCCAGCGCGATGATCATGGCGGTGGAGAGCGCTGAAGCGCCGGCGCTGAACGCGAACTGACGGGGGTTATCGAGCAGCGTGAACGTTACGATCCATGTGAGCAGTGTGCCCGCGCTTATGGTGAGCAGGTACATGCCACGCTTGAGTTGTATGGTCGCGTCAATAGGGGCAGCGTGCAGGGAAGAGTCTGTTTGCATAAGGGTTCACGACCTGTCACGACAAGCAGGTGGGATTCGTTGTGCGGCTGCTTCCCTCTCATGGTGAGGGACGCGCCGTGACGAACATCTGACAACACCACCGCCTTCACAAGCGAAAACTTCGCTGCTCAGGCTGACTGGTCTTCAGCGCGGGTGATCGGCACGCGTGAGTCGCTCGAGGGCCGCGACCACCCGGGGATCGAAATGCCGACCGGCCTGCGCCCGGATTTCCGCCATCGCCGCCTCAAACGGCCACGCTCGTTTATACGGCCGATCGCTGGTCAGGGCGTCCAGCACGTCCGCAACCGCCACGATCCTGCCTGTGATCGGAATGGCTTCACCCACCAACCCGGACGGGTAACCCGTGCCGTCCCAGCGTTCGTGGTGCGTGCGCGCAATTTCTTCGGCGACCGTGACCAACGGTGAGTGCCCACCTTCCAGGATGCCCGCCCCAATCGTGGTGTGGGACTTGACGACTTCGAACTCCTCCGGAGTCAGGCGGCCTGGTTTCAACAAGATCGAGTCGGAGATACCAATCTTGCCCACGTCATGCATGGGTGCGGCACGCCGGATCAGGCTCACTGTGTCGTCGGGCAGCTTGAGTTCCCGGGCGATACCCGCAGCTGTCATGGCCACGCGGTTCATGTGGTCACCGGTGTCGTCGTCACGGTATTCGGCAGCGCGCGCGAGCCGCGCAAGGATCTCGAACTGCGCCTCTTCCACTTGATCCTGCAGGGTCTGGTTGTGTACGCGGATGGTCGCTTCATTTCGCTTGCGCTCAGTGATGTCGAATGCGGCGCCGATCAGTCCGGCCACGTTTCCGCTGGGGTCCCGGTACACGTCTTTGCTGGTCCAGAAGTGCCGGTGGGTGCCGTCCGGGAATTGCTCGGTAAATTCGGCGATCATACGTGTTCCGGTTTCCAATACGATCTTGTCTCGCATGCGACGGGCGGCCACACTGGCAGGAAAGTAGTCCTCGTCCGTCCGCCCGAGGATGGCTTCCATCGGTTGGCCGAGTCGTGCAGCGCCCGTGGTGTTGATCAACACGTACTGCCGGTCCAGATTCTTGACGAAAATGGTTTCTGGAACACTGTCCACCACGGCTCGCAACAGGGCGTGGCTGGCGTCCATTGCCTCCCGGGCAGCACGCACCTCGGTGAGGTCACGGATGTACACCGTGTACATGGGCTCGTCATCCACCCAGAAGGACGTGATGGTGTACTCGCAATGAATGGCGTGCCCCGCGCAGTGCAGAATGGGCGTCTCCAACCGTCGCTGACTGGTGGTGTGTTCCTGCACGAGATGCGCGATACCCCGCCTGTATCGGTCATGGTGGTGGGCTGGCACGATCAATGTCATCAGCTGCTCGCCCAGAACGTTTACCCTGGTGTGTCCGAGGAGGTGTTCAGCGGCCGGGTTCCACTCGAGGATGCACCCGTCATGGTCGACGATGATTATCGCGTCCAGGGAGGCCTTGACGACGGCTGCGTGAACACGACGTTCGCGTGCCTGCTCCGCCAGGGTACGGCGCAACTCCAGTTCGCTGATGACACCGTCAGCAAGGGCCTGCAATATGGCCATCTGCTCCAGCGTCAGGAACTCGCGCGGCACTGTATCGAGAATGCAGAGCGTGCCGACCTTGAGGCCGTCTGGTGTGAGCAGGGGTGCCCCAGCGTAAAATCGGATGTGGAGCGGGCCGGTGACCAGCGGGTTTCCGACGAACCGTTCATCCTGCATGGTGTCCGGCACCACCAGAACCCCATCATGATCCAGGGCATGCGTGCACATCGAGACCGAACGGTCTGTTTCCCGCATGTCGACGCCGTAGCACGCTTTAAACCACTGCCGGCGCGAATCCACCAGGGACACCAGGGCAATCGGCACACCGTAGACTTGCGCTGCGACCTGCACGGCCCGGTCAAAGGCAGCTTCAGGGGGCGTATCCAGCACCGCATACCGGTGCAGGGCAGCCAACCTCGCACTCTCTGATAGGGAGGTGGAGGGATCGCCGAGCATTGTATTAAAGGTAGGTGAGTGCTTCTCTCCAAACTCTGACAGGGAGGACTTGGGCCCGCTATAGTCTGTCCAGCTAACATTCAGTTCGTAAGCGACGGTCGTGTCGTGCAGGTTGGCCGGTCGGATGAGGTACTGCATCACCTGGCCCGTCGGTGACACCCAGGCGTGGAGTTTGAAGCCGAAGAAATCACCCTGGGTCCCGAATCCCCACCGCGCACCATGAAACGCGCAGCGTTTCCCTCGTCTCGGACGACAGACCGGCAGGGGCATCGAATCCACCACAACTTCTGTACAGGGCAAAGGTGGACTGACCAGAGCCTCAAGATGTTCCAGGAGACGCTCGCCGCGTGTGAACGCCTGGGTGTAACTGGGAAGGCCTGGACGATCTTCCCTCAGGATGTTCCACCAGATGGACGGGTACGGATGTTTGAAGACATACCGCGACAGGAGAAGCGCGACGAGGAAAGCATCTGTCACCTTCTGGTGCCGGCAACTCTTGTGGTCGCTGAACTGCTTTCTCGCCCACCGCCACAGGGTGCCGATGACGTGACGACGGCCTAAACTGTGGTGGAGTCGGTATGGCTAGATACCGACTCCATTTTTCTTGACCTGCAGGTGATGCCGCTGTCCCGATTCAAGCCCTAAACGGGGTAATGATGCAAGATCAAGAAGGTCCGGATCTGCAGGGAGTTCTACCGGAATGACACCGCGCGGCACGGGGTGTTCTGGGGTTGTGTCGCGGGTCTCGTCAATCTCCGGACCCTGAGCAGGACACCGCAACTGGTCTGACAGGACACCACTTGCATAGGGGGAGGCTTTGCCTCCCCCATTTCCCTCACCGCACAACTGTGCAATCGATCTTCAGGCCATGCCGGCTGAAGGCAATGTCCTCCTGTAGTACGAGGTCTATAGGAGGGAAGTCGGTCGGGTACATGAGGGGGAGCATAGTGCCCTCCTGGGGCGTCACCCGCCAAGGTGCGCAGCACAGATCCTGCTGGCATGCTGAGGCATGCGGTTATGTCGTCTGCGAGCGGTCATCTTCTTGACTGCCTTCTGCCTCACCAGCGCGCATGCTGAGCGCAGCCTGAACACCGTGACCCTTCTGGAAGCCCGGGAGATGGTGGACACCATCCAGGCCAGGGTGCCGGGGTACGCCGGCATCACCATGCGCGTGACTCGAGGCCGGACGGAGCTGGTCCCGGCGCTGGTGTTCCCACACCTGACGCACCTGGTCGCATCGGCACCCGCGGGGTTAGGGATGAACCCCGGTGGGGGAGTGGTTCAGGCCCGGTACAGTCTGCGGACCCTGCTATTGGCTGCCCAATGCGTGGCGCGTGTGCGTCCTGACGTGGAAACGGTAATCGATGTCGATCAGCCTGCGGCGGAAGTGCTCCGATCAAGATGGGAACAGGGTCATGCGGTCCCCGCCACTCCTGGCTTTATGGTTGTGCTGGTGACGCTCCTGTGCACCGGCTTCCGTAGAATTTGTCCAATGTTGATCCATTTCAGGCCGGTCACGGTGCTCAGCCCGCCCTGGCCAGAAGCCGCCGCCTGGACCCGCGGGGCACCAGGCCACCCTGCCTTTCGCCTGACTTGTGCTTTCCGCGGCCGTCAGACCTCGGGCGGCCACCGATGACCGGGCCGCTGGACGCCCTCACCAGCACGCTGACCCGGGACGCGCTGCTGGACGCATACGCGGCCCTGGCGCCTCACACCCCGCTGTGCGTGGTGATGCTTGACCTGAACGGCCTGAAAGCCATCAACGACCTCCAAGGCCACGCCCAGGGCGACCGGTTTATCCGGCAGGCTGCCGAAACGCTCCAGCACGCCCTGCGTCCAGGCGATCAGTTGGCCCGCTGGGGTGGTGATGAATTCCTGCTGCTGCTGTCCTTGTGCACGGACGAGCAGGCACGCCAGCGGATGGATGAGGTCGAACGCCGCCTGCGGCCCCCTGGGCGCGCCCTGCCTGCGTTCGCGTGCGGGGTGGTCCAGGGACACGCCGGCGACCCGTTCGAGCGCCTCATGACGCTCGCTGACGCGCAGATGTACGAGCAGAAGGAACACCAGCGGGAAGGGCAGGATCTGTCGGCTGACACGCGCAACCCCACGAGTGAGGACTTCGCGGCCCGGCTGGAGGGGTTCGTCACCCCGGAGCAGGTCGTGACCAAAGGGCTGATGCTCGTCCGCCAGCTGACCGGATTCGACTCCGGCACGTACTTCGCGGCTCAGGACGGCATGCTGACCGAGTCCCACACCAACGCTGACCTGCCTGACCTGTCGGTGCTGCGCGCCACGACGCTGGACACCCCTGAGAACGTGGGCTTCGTCGGACATGCCGCCCGGCGCGGAACCGCTTGGAGTAACGATTACCCGGCTGAGCCGTACGCGATGGCCGAGTGGGTGCAGGCAGGCATGAAAAGCTGCCTGGCGGTGGCCGTCCGGCATCAGGGACACCTGCTGGGCGTGCTGGGCCTCGCTCATTTCACGGGCTGGCGTGTGGTCACCCCGCGTGCCCGGCGCCTGCTGGAAGGACTCGCGTTGCGGCTCGCACACGTTCACGAGCAGACGCAAGCCGCTTCCCGCGCCGCGCAGGCGCTGGAAGGTGGGCTGCTCGCGGTCGGTCTTGGTCTGGAAGCGCGTGGCCTGGAAGCCCCTGGCCACACCCTGCGGGTGGTCCGGCTCGCCCAGCAGCTGGGCGTCCAACTGGGCCTCACCCCTGAACACGTGTCGGCGCTGCGTCAGGGAGCCTACCTGCATGACGTCGGCAAAAGCGCGCTCCCGGATGATCAGCTGCTGAAACCGCAGCCGTGCACCGCGGGTGAACGGCCCTCCCGACGTGACCACACAGTGCGTGGGTACGTCCTGGCCCGGCAATTGCCGGGACTCGATCCGCTGGCGCTGGAAGTGGTGCGTTCCCATCACGAGCGGTGGGACGGCGCGGGCTATCCGGACGGGATGGTCGGTGAGCGGATCCCCCTGCTAGCCCGCGTGTTCAGCGTGGTGGACATGTACGACACCTTGACCAGTGCGCAGCCGGACCAGCCGGCGTGGACGCCTGAGGCGGCCAGTGAGGAACTCAGGGTACAGGGCGGAAGGCAGTTCGATCCGCAGGTCGTGCAGGCGTTCCTGACACTCCCCTTTCTGGGGTCAGCCAGGTCGAACCCGCCAGTCACACTCCGGCCCAGACCGGGGGAGGGCTGGGGTGATCATGGGAATCCGCTGAACAGTGACGTTAGTGAATCGGGGTAATTTAGGGCAGGGAACAGGGAGAACGCCATCACGATGGTCTGCGCGAGCAGCAGCTGGGAGAGCGCCACCCGGAAGGCAGGCACCGCGTACCGGCGTCATCCAGAATCACCGCCCGTTCCCCATCCGTCAGCAGGAGTTTACTTGGCCCTACCAGTAATCCCGCCGCGTGCGGAGCGTGCCACCCGCGGGCATTGCACGAGAGGAGTTCCTGCCGCCAGTCGTCCGTCCCGGACGGCCCGGCCTGATCGGTGCACGGCCTTGAGAGCGGTGACGCCAGGGCCTGAAGGACGTCATGAACTTCCTCGCCTGAGGGCAGGCTCGTCCGGGCATCGACCAGTTCTTCGCGGGTGGCTTGACCGGTCTGCCAGTCATGCACCTGGGCTGTCACGCGGTGAGTGGTGGGGCTGATCATGCCCCAAAGCATGCGGAACCAACAGCCTCGGCCATCTGCATAGGTTGGGTGTCCTCCCGCATGGACACAGGAGCAACAGAAATCAGTCATCCCTATTGGGTTCCGGTCGCCTCCGTATCCCTGCTGCTCAGGTGGAGGTGCCATGTGCCCCCAAATGACCAACCCCTGCTAAAGGTCGGCCCTCCACTCGTGCGCCCTATGCTGGACAGGTGACGTGGCCGGGCCATCCTGAATACACGGCGGTTCTGCTGACGGATCCCCGCCGGGGGAGTCTGCTGTGGGAGATCGCGGTGACTGATCATCTTCACGCGCTTCCCGAGGAACTGCGCGGCGCCCACCACCAAACGCTGCAGCGGCATGCCACGATGCTGAACGTGCCGGTCGCCTCCTGGTTGACTGGCGTTGCGGTGGGCGTTCACGCGCACTGGTTGGGAGGCCTCGGACTGGGTTACCCCGTGCTGTGGATGGTGGACGGCGCGGTCGGGCCGTGGGATGCTTGGCTGGTACCGCCGACGGTGGCGGTCATGATCGCGGTTGTGTGGGGTCATGCTCGGTACGTCCACGCGCAGCTTCCCCGCGACCTGACTCGGCTCGGACTGCAGTCTTCTTCCGGCATTGCTGCTCGCATCTGCCAACGGTAGAGAGAAAGGCGTTTGAAATCTTGCGAATGGTCGTGATCTGAATGGATGCATGACCTGAATGCATGGATTCCAGGGTCGTTCGTCGGCGTGTTCAGGTTGAGTCAGGTGTTGTTCAGCCTCACGGACCAGCGGGCCAGGGTGCCGGTCATGTCCGCATCGTTTGCGTGCCTGCTCTCTTGCAGCTGCTTGCTTCCGCACAGCCTCACGGTGTCGTCAGGGAGGTGCTGTCATCGCCACCTATACTCCCCGATCATGCCGAGTGCGCTGGCTCTGTTCCCCTCATCACGCCGCAGGACCCCTGGGCAGCTCGCGGAGCGCGCATGAAGCGCCGGAAGCAGGAAATCCTGGCCGCAGCACGGCACTTGACTGTCAGAAGCGCAGGAGCGACTTCAGGCCGTGATCGCGGATACGCAGGCTCTCCTGGACACGCTGGGACCACTGGCGGTCACGATGAGTGTGGGTGCGGCGTGGGTGGAGCTTGGAGCGCCTTGGCAGCAGGCACTACGACTGGCAGATCAGGCGATGTACGCCGCCAAACAGCAGGGAAAGAATCAGCTCGTCGTGGCGGAGGATCCCCCACCGTGTGCTGGCGTCAGTGCCTTGGAGGGTACGTCTGAAGAACCCGCCTGACGTGTCAGGAAGCTCACCGGCAAGCGGTCGCGCGTGGCGAGGGTCGGCTGTCCGTGAACGGGCAGGCAGAGTGCGTGGTTAATCAGCATATATTCGTGAAGCAGTTGCTGGAGGTCTTCCGGGCAGTCCAGGTGGGCACGGTGGCGGAGCTGGGGGAGGCGGTCGAGCAGGGCGTCGTCTCCCAGGTCACGGGCCAGCGTTTGAGCGGTGGCGATCACGTGAGCAAGGAGGTTTTCTGGCATGCGTTCAAGATAAGGGCTGGACTGTAACAGCGTTCTTTTTCTGTGTGTCTATAGGAACGCGGACTGGCCTGCGCGGTTGGAACGGACAGGCTTGAGTTGGAATGCGTTGGTCGTGCGCTCACTCCCTTGCTCTGCCGCTAACGCCCTGCTGGCATTCGGGCATGCTTCTCGCGGTACATCTCCGCGTCGGCCTCATGGACCAGCCGGCTGCCGTCTGTGTCTCCAGTCTGAAGCGTGGCCACACCCATATTCAACTCCAGCCCCAAGGTCCCCACCTGAAGGCGCCGCACGGCTTCCTGAAGCCGGGCTTTCACCAGCTCCGCTCCGGCTGGCGGTGTGCCCGGGAGCAGCACCGCGAACTCATCCCCACCCCACCGGAACACCTGCTCACTTGGGGCATTCCCTTCCGTGACTGCCCGCGGTGACCAGCGAAACACGGAATCACCCGCCCGTAGCGCGTTCCGCAACACATTGCCCACCCGGATGAGCGCTTCATCGCCTGCCGTATGACCCAGGGTGTCGTTCACGGCCTTGAACCCCCGCATATCGGCCACCAGCATGGCCAGAGGCATTCCGTGTCGGTGGGCCAGCGCCACCTCCCGCCTCAACGCCTCCATAAATCCACGCCGGTTCTGCAACCCGGTCAAAGCGTCCGTGCGGGCCGCCAGCTGAATGCTGCTGCGCTGCGCCGCCTCATGCAGGAGCACCGCTGCCTGGACGGCGAACGTTCGTGCCACCTCGAGGGAATCCTTTCCAAAAACGTCTGCGTCCGTGTGGTTGTCGATATTCAGGAAGCCGTACACCTGACCGTGGTGAAGGATGGGTACACCGATGTTGGCTTCCAGGGTGTCGACACTGTCCAGATGCCGGTGCGCTGGACGACCGTCCTTCAGGTAGCTCACCCCCTGGACCGGCAGCAGCGAGCGCGTCAGGATCCGGGGTTCCCCCCGAAGCCAGGCGTCGTCTCCCAGGCCATACCAGCGGTCGCGGGTGACGTTGAGTTCGAATGTCACGTTCTGTAGTTCCTGAGGGTCGAAATTGACCGTTGCCGCGTACTGGAAGTGTTGCCCCGCCCGGATGAGCAGTGACCCACTTTCAGCTCCTGGGATCAGGCTGATCGCTCGCTCCAGCAGCGGCTGGTAGGCGGCATCCGGATCCATGCTGAGGAAGCTGGCCTGGAGCCGAAGCAGGGTCCGCAGATGCCGTTGGGCTAGCACCCGTTCGTACTCCATACCAACAACGTGTGCTGTCTGGGCCAGCAGGTCGAGCTCATCTTCTGTCCAGGTGCGTGCAGGCGCTTCCATCCAGAAGGCGATGCGGGCGCGGTACTGGCCCGGGAAGGGCAGGAGTACGCCACCATCGAGCTCGACAGGGGCGCCCTCTCGAACGAGGTGAAGATCTGTGGGCGTGAATTGCCTCATGGTGGGTGGACCGTCACACCAAGTTGGTTCGACCTGAAGGGTGCCGGCCACGTCCCGGAGACCAGTCAGGCTGTCGAGTTTGAGAATGCGCCTGAGCTGCCCAGTCGCGTCCTGCAGTGCTTCACTGAAATCGCCCTTGCCGGCGAAAGTCAGGGCCAGGGTGCACAATTGCGCGACGTCCTGTTGCTGGTGGAGTTGGTGACGCAGTGCGTTGAGGCTGGCAGTGAAGAATCTGACGTACTCCAGGTGAGGTTCTGGGATCCCGTCGTTGAGTTCGAGCGTCCAGGGATGATCACCGACAAGGTGGAGAGGCAGGTGGTGAGCGTCCAGTGCGCGTTGCAGCTCATCGCGTAGCTGCCGGTCCGTGCGGCAGTGGACGAGGTGAGTGAGGATGTCTGGGAGCGCTGCAATCATGGGCACCTCGATTGAAATTGGACGCACTGTAGGGTTCCGGTTCTTTCAACCCCGTGACAGAAATGAGTCCCCAAAACCCTAAACCCACAAGAGCCTGTGCCCCAACGCCTGGACATCCTCCTCAGAAGCGTCAGCCATCAGAATCAGGAATTCGTCGCCACCCATCCGGAACACCTGATCGGACTCACGCGTCTGTTCTTTCAAGGCCAGCGCGACTTCCTTCAGGACCCGGTCACCTTCCAGGTGTCCATGCTTGTCATTCACTTCTTTGAAGTTGTTGAGATCCAGGAGAACCAGGGCGAAGGTATCCGGACGCTGCGCCTGTGCCCCTACGGCGTGTAGGCCAAGGGGACGTGCTCTCCCATTGCCAGTAGGATTTGCTGCTGTGCCGTGAAGAAATTACTGACGATCAACGGCAGCGACTCGGCCCATTGTTGCATCCGCAAGTCGGTCATGGGCGGCCATACCTTAACCACCGGCCCAGCATCAGTGGAATCATTTGGGTACTCCGAACGGGCGCGCCCTGGCGTGATGTCCCTGAACGGTTCGGCAAATGGACCACGATCCATAGTCGGTTCCGTCGCTGGAACCGACCTGCCTCCCAGCGTCCGAGACCACATTGAAGCTGCCCTGGACGACGGCTGGGTGGTCCTGGTGTGCGAAGCGGCCCAGGGCCGATCCCCGGAACTACCCTGGCGCGGCGATAACCTGGACCATGTGATGGTGGCCCTGACCAAGTTGTGGTTGGCGCTGACGCCGTCACCGCTGCGGCCCCCCACCGTGGGTCTCGCGGGTGACACGGTGGCGAGGTCGCTGAACGGCTGGAAACGCTTGAGTGACCCGGAGACGGCAGGGGAGCTGGTGGCGCCCCTCGATGCGTGGAGTGCCCGGCATCTGGGCGCCCTGGTCACCCTGGAAGCCCACGCGCCGAAAGCGGTGGAGGGTGACACCCTGCTGCACTTTGACATTCGGGCTGACAACCTCCTGATGGACTCGGGTGGGCCTGGACCAGGCGTGTGGTTCGTGGACTGGCCGCATGCCTGTGTGGGAGCATCCTGGTTCGAGGTGGCGTGTTTCGCACCGAGCGTAGCCATGCAGGGTGGACCGCAGCCTGAGGGACTGATGGCGCGTCGCCCTAATGAACTGCAGCCGTCGCCGGCAGATCTGCTGGCGGGTGTGGCGTGACTGGCGGGGTACTTTACGGAGCGGTCTCTCCGGCCGGCACCCCCGGGGTTGCCGACGGTGCGTGCGTTTCAGGCGGCGCAGGGTGAGATCGCGCGGGCGTGGCTGATACGCCAGACCGGTTGGAGCTGACCGCATAACCTATTTCCAGTTCTCGTAGCTTAAGCATCATCTGCAGGAGGGCTTCCGGCCTTATCTGCTTGCTGACGTGCTGCTCGGTCTGGACCTTGCCGGGAACTCGGAGGAGTTATCTCCGCCTGGATAAGATCTGAAGTCCTGGGTGAACGGTGACCGGTGATTTCTGCGAGCGCGCCGAAGGCTTCAGCGTCCTATCGGAATTGCACATTCACCGCCTGAGCTTCAGAGATGGTGCGAGGTCAGCATGAACAGCACAGTGGGGCCCTCCCTCCCGGGGTACCCGCCTGGACGGGGGGGGACAGTGTCGAAAAATAGCGGCAATCTAGGAAGTCTGACTCCTACACTGCCGTATGACTGACGTGACCATACACCATCACGATGCGCAGCATCTGATGGTGCTGGACCTGCTGCACGAACTCCGGAATGCGCTGCACGCGATAGAACCGAACGCAGACCATGACACCATGCTCTTCGCGCTCACGGCAGCCCAGCGCGCGGCAGAACGGGGCGCCTGGCAGGACTTTGCGGCGTGGATGAATGGTGTGCAATCATTCCTGGTCATCCTGTCGCCAGTGCATCCATGCGGGGCGCGTGCGCTGGAGCTGGGCCGCAGCATTATCCGGGTGACCCCACCCGACTGAATAAGCCTGGCTGTCGCGCCTGCAGGGACGGCGGGCCGGTTACTGGTGAGCCTCACTCACCAGGGCGTGCCAGGTCTTGAGAGTGGTCTGGACGACGCGGGTGTACTCGGCGAGCCCAAGCAGCTTGGTGATGTACGCATTTACCCTCGCTTGCCGGCTCTCCTCGGCGTCCACTTCGAAGGTCGAACCGCTCAATGGGAGTACCTCGTTTTTGCGTACTTGAGGAAACGCCTCGACAATCGGAGCGAGGTGGGCTGTGGGAGAACGGAAGAGGTACAGCAAGGAATTCAAGCAGGAAGCTGTTCGGCTGGCCAAAGAGCCTGACCAAAGCGTGTTGCAGGTCGCGCGGAACCTGGGCATCAGTGACTCGGCGTTGCACCGTTGGATTCGGGAATTCGAGGGGCAGGGCCCCGCGGCTTTCCCGGGGCATGGCAAGCAAGCTCTGACTCCTGAGCAAGCTGAAATCAAGCGACTGCAACGCGAGCTGGACGTCGCCCGGCAGGAATGTGATGTGCTGAAAAAAGCCGTGGCCTTCTTCGCGAAAAATCAATGAGTGCCTTCGAGTTCATCGAGGGCCACCGGGATGAGTTTCGTCTCGACGTGATGTGCCGCATGCTCAGCGTCACTAGGAGCGGGTACTTCACCTGGCGAGGAAGGCCGATCAGCACAAGGGAAACCAGGGACACCGAGTTGAAGACCGAGATTGAGTGGATCCATGCCCGCAGCAAGGGACGCTATGGCGTCCCCCGAGTCCACGCCGAATTGCGGGCGGCTGGAACTCGCTGCTCGCGTCGTCGGGTGGCCCGCCTCATGCATGAGGCGGGCATACAGGGCAAGGTTCGTAAACGGTACAAGTCCACCACGCAGGCGGACGCTGCCCACGTGCCTGTCGAGGATCTGGTGCGGCGGAACTTCGACGTGTCCAGGCCGATTACGGTCTGGGCCGTGGACATGTCGTATCTGCCGACCAAAGAGGGCTGGTTATACCTGGCGGTCGTGCTCGATTCGCACGCGCGGCTGGTGGTGGGCTGGTCCATGGGGGAGCGGCTCACCACCGAGTTGCCGCTCTCGGCGCTGAGGATGGCCTTCGACCGGTGGCGCCCGCCGCCGGGGCTGATCCATCACAGCGACAGAGGAAGTCAATACACCAGTCACGCCTACCGGAGTGAGGTTGTGCCGGTTTTGCGTACTTCAAGTTAAGCGGCGGCTGGCTGTCTGGCAAGATGGTGGGCTTCGAACTCGGCAGGGCTGAGATACCCAAGGGTCGAGT
>NZ_BMPP01000038.1 GCF_014647655.1 Deinococcus malanensis | reverse complement strand
AAGGCGGCGCAGCGTTTCCGTTCGGTCGGCAGGTCCACGGGCATGACGTCGCGCCATGGGTTCAACGTACCTCGTCAAGCTCCCTTTGCCGTCGTAGAAAAAAAGGCCACCCAGGACCCCTGCTTGACCGTTGCGGACTGTGAGGACGTCAATAACTGCTTGGGGCGTGGTAAACCCCATATTTGCTATGAGATCTGAGGTCTCGTCTGGGGTAAGCCCCGCCTCGAATGATGCTGCACACCGGGGGCTGATTCGTGCGACGGTTTTCAGGTAGGCGTTAAAGCGGTCAATCACGAACTCCATACGCCTCATATCAAGGATTTTCCCGCCGGTCTGTCAAGTTGATAAGGGCAGCTTGCGTGATGGCCGGGTACAGGGCAGGGGTGTGTAGGGGCGCCCGCGTGAGGCTGCCCACACATCAGAGGTCCAGCCTGCTTGCGTACCCAACCAGCGCCCCAGCACCCTAAAGGCACCTATGACCGCGGAAGGGAGTCAGTGCGCGCTCAGCTCCGTCGTCGTCCAACTGGCGGTGTCAAGGGCAGTCAAAATCCCGGTGTGGACTGCGCCGGTGTCAATGAACCAAACGATCGATCCGTCAGAGGCCTCGGCCGTCACTGGCTCGTCCACGACCGTGTGCCCATGGACACTATGGGTCACGCCCTTCGGGAGCCGGTAGAGGGGACTGCTGCCATCCGGGCGTCCCCACAGGTGCGTGTCCACATCGCGTCCAGTCGGGTCCGGCCGCATCGCGTGAGCAAACAGGGTGCCACCGATGATCACGTGCTGCTGCAGGTGCTCACGCATCCAGACGGCATCCTCGCGCAGCGCCCCATGATCGTCGCCGTACTCATTCATCGTCACGTCCCCACCGTTATGCAACCAGACCTCTGCGCTCCTCCCCTCGAGGACCGCACGGATCATCATGTCGTCGTGGTTGCCCATCAGCGCAGTCGCCCGTCCGAACTCGACCAGGTCCCGCACGCGGTCCAACACGCCCCTGTCGTCGGGGCCGCGGTCCACATAGTCGCCGAGAAGCACCAGGTGGCGGTCATGGAACTTCTCGACGGCAGCATTCAGCAGATCGAGGCAGCCATGAATGTCGCCGATCGCGACCGGGGGCAGGCTGTGAAGTCTATTCATGGGCTCTGACACTTACGCCTTCCGGGAGGTTGTCCCCCATTGGAACGCCTCACGCGGACGCGGTCAGTCCTGGTTCGTGCTGTCGCTGTTCTCGTAGAGGGCCGGGTCGTTGGCCCCGTAATGCGAGGCGCTCGTGCCGTCCACGGCGGCGTCGGCAAGGTCGGTTTCCTCGGCACCGGCAGGGGGCTGGTAGACCGGGCTGTCCTCGTTCACCATTGCCGGGTCCGGGAGGACGGTGTCGCGCTTGTCGTCGGTCATGCTCCGAAGGTGGCACGTCCCGACTCCACCGCGCCTCCGGGCGAACTTAAGGGGGCTTCACGCTTCCTTTGCAGCCCCCTGGCTTAGAGGGGGCGGCGCCGCCTGGGGGCTCCTGAGCGCCGTGACTGCAGCTCAGGTACCTCCTTTCAGGTCTGTTCTTGAGCACTGCCGACGATGGCCTCGACCAAGGTGCCAAAGAACACCTGCAGGTTGCCAAGGAGAACGACTCCGTGTCCCGTCGCGAAGTGCGACATATCGAGCCTGCTGAGGTACACGGCACCCTGTTGAAAGCGTTCAGGCTGAACACGCGGGTCGTGCCACATAGCTCCTTGGGCGATGAATGACGCAAAGGCGTCGCGCAGCTCGGGCGCTTCGTCCACAAGTTCGCCGTGTGGCAGGGCTTCGCCAAAGAAACAGATGGGGTCACCCGCGAAGGTCACCCGCGAAACGGGGTCATACAAGACACACGATCCAGGCGTGTGGTCACCCCACAACCAGCAGGTCAGACCTTGGACATCACCGTGGTCGGGCAAGCTCCCAGTGAACACCTCGCGAGCTTCAGCAGTGAGCATTGGAACGTCGTTCGGGTGAATGTATTTGCGAGCGCGGGAGAACCTATAGGCACTTCCGATATGGTCTGCATGGCCGTGAGTCGCGATCAGGGTGGTCACATCGTCTTCACCCTTACCGACCATGGCAAGAGCAGCCTGTAGATGCCCGAAGTGTTCAGCTTTGCCCGTGTCGATCAGCACAACCTGGTCATCACGGATGAGCAGGTAGCAGTTGTTATAGGACTGCCAGCTGTCGTCCCAAACGGCCAAGGCGAACACGTCACCGGAAAGCCGGCTAAAGGTGGACTCGATCATCCCGTCTGACTGTACTCCGCGTATTCGCCGCAAGGCTCCGCCTCAATGTTGGCCTCCACTGCCCTCACATCGAAGACCATCCACAGATGTGTTTGTTTCGCGGGTGCGGTCGCTTGTTCAGCGATCTGAAGTCCCTGGGTGTCGTGCTGGGTGACAGGGCTGGCCCACCATGAGTATCTATCCCATGCGGGTTGCTCAGTCGTGAAATGAAGAATTTTCGCCTCAGCTTGAGCACCTTCAAGCGTATGCTCACCGCGTATGCCAGTCCCCTGTCACTACCTCCTGATCGACGACAGCCCCAGTGACCGGCTGCTCGCGGAGGAAGCCTTCGAGCAAGCAGGCCTGAATTGCAGCCTGATCACCGTAGACAGCGGACGCAAAGCCCTCCACCACCTCCGGAGCGAGACCGTACAGCCGGACGTGATCCTGCTGGACATCAACATGCCCGGCATGAGCGGATTCGAGGTGCTCGAAGAACTCAAGCGAGATCCAGTGTTCGCCCTGATTCCGGTGGTGATGCTCACCACCTCCAGCGCGAAGAGCGATGTCACGCGGGCATACAGTCTGCACGCGAGCTCGTACCTGGTGAAGTCGCCTGTGCTGGGGGAGTTTCTGGAGCAGGTGGAGGCATTCTTGCGCTACTGGCAGGACAACCGGCTCGCGGAAGCGTAGAAGCAGGAGTGCTGGAGCTTGGGCTGGTGGGAGTTGAGCTTCAGTGGGTAACGTGGGGTTGCGGGAGAAAGGAAAGCACGCGCCTGCTGGTACCACACTGAGGGCACGTATGCCCGACGCTGCCCTGCCCACCATCCGCCTCGTCACCGATGGCGCCTGCTCCGGGAACCCCGGCCCCGGCGGCTGGGCCTGCATCCTCACCACCGGCACCCGCACGCAAGAACTCTCCGGCGGGGAACGTCACACCACCAACAACCGCATGGAGCTCACCGCACTCCTCGAAGGCCTCAGAGCGCTCAAAACGCCCAGCCAGGTCCACGTCATCAGCGACTCGAAGTACGTCATCGACGCCTTCGAGAAAGACTGGCCGGGCAACTGGCAACGCAAGAACTGAAAGAACGTCAAGAACTCAGACCTCTGGCAAGCCCTCCTGGAGGCCGCCAGAGAACACCAGCTGACCTTCAAGTGGGTGCAGGGGCATGCCGGCCACCCGGAGAACGAACGCGCCGATCAACTCGCCGTGCAAGCTCGGGACGCTGCCTCGACACTGCCTCTCCAGCCTCGCTCAGGACCAGTAGCCGGCCTGTTTTAACCTGAAGACGAGATGATCCTCCCGTGAGGAAACACTTCATTCCAGTTCAGTCCGGCGTCCCCTAAACTGACTGGATTATGAAGTTCCACGTGCTGCTGGTCGAAGACAACGAGGCAGACGTCTTCCTCATGGAAGTCGCCCTCGAAGGCGTTGTCCCCGACCTGCAACTGCACGTGGTCACCACCGGACCCGACGCACTCACCTTCCTCAACCGCCGAGCACCGCACGGGGACGCACCCACCCCGCACCTCGTACTGCTCGATGGCAGTACGCCCTGCATGACCGCGGCGGAAGTCCTCACGGACGTGCGGCAATGCTGGTCAACAGCGGACCTGCCCGTCGTGGTGTTCAGCGGATCATCCTCCGAAGCAGACATCCAAAGGGCCCTGGAGGCTGGCGCGAACGGGTACGTCACCAAACCCGTCGGGCTCGACGAGTACACCCGGGCCGTGCAACACACCCTGAACACCTGGTACGCCCACGCCCTGACGACGCAGGCCTCTGACCACCGGGTGGCTTGAGGCCTGAAGGAAGATGGCCTCCCCGCCTCCCACTTCAACCGAAAAACCTGCGTGATGACGCCATCCTTCTCCGGCAAGTGACACCCAAGGAATCCAGCGTCATCGCTCGCGGGGGAAATATCCCCGAGGACGGTCTCCGGGGAAAAAGGGACGAGCTGGTCGCGGCCACTGCGGATCTCGGTTGCCACATGCTCAAGATCGCTGGCACGTTCTGTAGCCCGGCGACTACGGCCGAATCGGAAGATCTGGCTTCGATGGGAGAAGTGCACCAGGCAGGCCAGAATATCCTCACGGGTCAATGACGGGTATTCCTCCAGGACGTCGTCAATGCTGTCCCCAGCCGCGAGGAACTCCATGATGGTCTGTGCGGTAATGCGGGTGCCGCGCACGGTCGGTCGTCCGTTGCAGATGTTCGGGTCGATCACGATCCGCTCGTACATGCCTTCAGGGTACGGCCTGCGCCACACTCCCCGCCGTGGAGAGCCGCCTGCTTGTGCGCCCGTACGGGGCGCCAGCGCGGAGCATCACCAAAGACCGGGCGCAGATGCTGGAGCTGATCACCCTCCTGCAACACGAATACCTGGACAGGACCTGAAGGCATTAACCTACACGCGACAGCTCACTCCTCCCGCTTCAACCGCAGGACCAGCGTGATCACGCCCTCGCTCTCCTGGAAGTGGTACCCCTGAACATCAGCGTCATCATTCCCGGAGAGGAACTCACCGAGAATGGTGCCACGGGGGCTGGGGTTGAGCTGGTAACGGCCACTCCGGATCTCATTCGCCAGATGCTCCAGGATCGCGGGCACGTTCTGAAGTCCGGGGAGCTCCGTGGGCAGGTCATGTCCGGGGGCAGCCTGTTGCACGGGCACGTCTGCGGACTCGTCCAGCGCGAGCGCAATGGCATTCAGAATGCGTTCTCCGTACGCCTGAATGCGCTTCAGCCCCAAACCCGGAATGCCGACCAGGTCTGCCTCCTTCCGGGGCAGACGTGTCGCGAGCGTCGCCAGAGTCGCATTCGGAAAGATCAGGTACGCCGCATACCCGGTCTCCCGCGCCAGTTCCCGCCGCACGTCTCCCAAGGCCACTGCGGCCGCCGCATGCGGTTGAGGCTCATTTACCTCCCCGGCGGGTTGTTGGGGCACCTCACTTATGACTGCTGGAGCCGGCTCCTCCACCGGAGGGGGTGTCCTGGAGGGCTCTGGCAGGACACCGGGGGCAGAGAACGACTGGGCAGGCCTCACGCCCGGCACCCCCTCAACGCTGTCTAAGCCCCCGGTCTCCACCAAGGGCGGCACATCGGACGTGTTCGATGGCTCCGGTTCCTGCCGCACCACAGGGGCAGGGGAGGACTGAGGGACCCTCGACCCTGGCATCCCTGTTGCGCTGACCAGGCTGTCGGTTCCCACAAAGGGTGACTCGCCAGACCCCACTGAACTCCATGCCACCTCTGGCGCCAAACCCAGTTCGTGCGCCTGCACAGTCCCCCGAGGCCGCCGCTTCTCCTCGTGCACCCCCGTCTGCACCAGCCGTAGAACCTCCTGACCATATTCCGACAGCCGCCGCTCCCCGATCCCACTGATCTTCCCCAGGCTCCGCAAGTTATGCGGCCGCACTTCAGCAATGGCCTTCAGGGTCGCGTCACCGAAAATCACGTACGGAGGTACGTTCAGCTGTCCAGCCCGCTCTGCCCGCCAGGTCTTGAGCGCCTGGAACAGCGGCCGGTGCTCAGGATCAATCGTGCCGCGTGCTGCCTGGGTTTTCTCCCGACTGCGCTTTGCTGCACGAGGGAGCAGGGAGTCCTCCCTGAGCAGCAACGGCTGCTCCCCCTTGAGGATCCTGGTGGCTTTTCCCGTCACCATCAGACCGTGGTACGGCCCAGCTGTCAGGTATCCCAGACTCACCAGCTGCCGCAAGACACTCCGCCACACCTTCACGTCGTGGTTTTTTCCAATGCCATAGGTCGGGAGCGTCCGGTGCCGCTTGTTCTTGTCGTTCTCCTTGCCCAGGAGAATGTCTGTTAAGTAGGCGGCCCCGAACCGGTTGCCTGTGCGGATGGCCGCGGAGAGCGCCATCTGCGCCTCCCGCGTCATGTCCCGGACGATCGGTGGGTTCAAGCACACGTCGCAGTTCCCACAGGGCGAGGTCGACGTTTCCCCGAAGTACCCGAGCAGGATCTGACGACGGCACGTCGCGGTTTCGCAGTAGGTCAGGAGTGCGTCGAGCTTGCCCGCCTCCACCCGTTTCACCTCCTCAGGAGCATCACTGTCTGCGAGCATCCGGCGCACGTTCACCACGTCCTGCAGGCCGTACACCATCCAGGCCGTACTGGGGAGGCCATCACGTCCAGCACGGCCAGTCTCCTGGTAGTACCCCTCCATGCTTTTCGGAAGGTCGAGGTGAGCGACAAAACGGACGTTCGGCTTGTCGATGCCCATGCCGAACGCCACGGTGGCTACGACTATGATGCCTTCCTCGTTCAGGAAGCGCTCCTGGGCCACGCTCCGGTCCTCCTGGGAGAGTCCGGCGTGGTAGGCGACGACCCGTAAGGCCTGCTCCTGCAGCCAATGCGCGGTATCCTCCACCGACCGCCGGGAGAGGCAATACACGACCCCGGCGTCACCAGGGTGTTCGGTCTGGATGAATTCCAGGAGTTGCTGTTTGGGGCTTTCCTTGGTCGCGACGCGGTACTGGATGTTCGGGCGGTCAAAGCTCGAGAGGAATTCAGGCGCGTTCCTCAGGCCCAGAACCTGGCGGATGTCTGCGCGGGTGCGGTCATCCGCAGTAGCAGTCAAAGCCACCCGGGGAACGTACGGGAATTGCTGTTCGAGCACCCGGAGTTGTTGGTACTCCGGGCGGAAGTCATGGCCCCATTGGGAAACACAGTGGGCTTCATCAACGGCAAACAGGGCAATCTGCGTCTGGTGCAGAAACTCCAGGGTTCGCGGCAGCAGTAAGCGTTCTGGGGCGATGTAGAGCAGGTCCAGGCGACCCGTCAGGGCCGCTTGTTCGACAGCGCGGGAGGCAGAGGGAGAAAGTGTGGAGTTCAGGTAGGCGGCCCGAAGTCCGAGTTGGCGGAGCGTGTCGACCTGGTCCTTCATCAAGGCGATGAGAGGGGACACAACAATCCCGACGCCGGGCCGCAGGAGGCTCGGCAGTTGGTAGCACAGGCTCTTCCCACCACCTGTGGGCATCAACACGAGGGCGTGTTTTCCTTCAGCGACCGTCTGGACGATGTCGCCTTGGTTTCCTCGGAAGTGGTCGTACCCCCAGACGCGCTGCAGGATTGCTAGCGCTTGGGGGAGCACATCGCCCGTCATCCCGTCCAGTCTACGGCATTCTGTCTGTAACAGAATCGGCTGTAAGCCAGTGAATCCGCCCGGTACTTCGACGTACCTGGTCTCATCCCTCAGAGCGGACGGCGGCGTAGACACTCCCGATTTACTCGGCAGGTACTGACCACTCGGGCATGGAGTCGCGCGAGGATTCCACCATGAATTCGTTCAGGGCTGCGCATGTCATGGTGATTGTTTCCTTGGATGCAATGTGGGTACATTGAGGTGGGTCGGTCCTGCCACCTCCCTTCTCGCACCCGGGGTCACCCCCGGACGGTCCCCCACCGGACCAAGGCGAAGCGCAGGACAGTACAACATCCAGCCTCGTCACTTGCTCCTGCCCGCGTGGCGGTCACCGGTGGCCAGGGAATGCGAGAACCACTGACACCCCCACCCGGCACCGGACACGCGCAGGACCCCCATGACGCCCCCCGCTTCTCAGGCACGCCCCCAGGACGTTTCTCCCATCCTGCAGGCCACCATCTCGCTGGCTGGCAACCATGCCCGCATCATGGCGCCCGACGTGCGGCACTCGCACGTGCTCGAAGTGCTCGCAGCTGAGCACGGCATGCGAAGCTGGCGCGGCTGGCGCGCGCGGCCTGACGCTGAGCTGCTGCCTCCCGATGAGACCATACCGGCCATGGACTACCGCGCCCAGGCCCTCGGCGTGGACTCCACCGACCTGCTTGCAGCTCTGGGCCTCGCTCTGACCTGCCTGCGCCGTGAACGCCAGTCGCCCTGGCCGCCCGGATGGCACCTGATGGACCTGCTCGCGGCCCTCCCGCAGGACGTGTGGTCCCGCTCCGCCGCCCAGGAAGGGGAAACGGAGGCAGAGGGCGCCCTGCGCCAGGAACGTCCGACCTGCGTCACGCGCCGCCTAGAGGTCATCACCGCTTGGGAACAGCGGCGAGGTGACCTCATACATCAGTACCCGCGCATGGGCTTCTAGTGCCCCACAGCTGCTTTGAGGATGCCACGAGAGCGTTCGACGAGGGATGGCACGGCCTATCATGCAGAATGACCCTCAACTCCCGCTGGATGATCTACGGCGCGAACGGCTTCACGGGTCGATTGATCGCGCAGGAGGCGAGACGGCGCGGACTGACGCCAGTGCTGGCCGGACGCTCCGACGAACCGGTTCGGGACCTGGCTGCGACCCTTGAGTTGGAAAGCCGGGTGTTCACCCTCAAGAACCCCTCCGAGGTACACCGGAACCTGGAGGACCTGGACCTGGTACTTCACTGCGCGGGGCCGTTTTCCAGGACGTTCTCGCCCATGCTCGAGAGCTGTCTGGCGAGCCGGACGCACTACCTGGACATCACAGGCGAATACCAGGTGCTCGAAGCTCTGCAACGGCAGGGACCACGAGCACGACAGGCCGGCATTACCGCTGTTTCCGGGGTCGGCTTTGATGTAGTCCCCACGGACAGCGTTGCGGCTCATCTGGTCCACGGTTTGCCCTCTGCCACTCGGCTGAGGCTCGCCTTCCGCGGGGGCACCATCAGCCGCGGAACCGCCCTCACCATGCTGGAGGGCGCCCCCGAAGGCGGGCGGAGCCGTCAGGGAGGCCTGCTTGTTCGCGAACCCGTGGGAGTCCGGACCTGGCGGGTCGAGCATGACCAGGTGCGGTACGTCGCGGTCAGCATTCCTTGGGGGGACCTGGCCACGGCTTACTACTCCACGGGTATTCCCACGGTCGAGACCTACATGGCGCTTCCTCCCGCCGGGGCGTTCGTGATGCGGGGCAGTCAATTCGCGGCACCGCTCCTGCGTCTGAGGGCAGTGCAGAAGTTGCTACGTGAGCGGGCCAGCAGGGTAAGGGGGCCGACGGCCGCCGCGATGAATCAGGGCTGCACCATCGTGTGGGGGGAGGCAACCGACCCGGTAGGACGGCGAGCGACCGCGAAGCTGCTGGGGCCCGACGGCTACAGATTCACCGTGGAAACGGCGCTGGCCGCCGTGAAACGTGTGTTGACAGGAGACGCGCCCACGGGAGCGTGGACGCCTACGCAGGCCTTCGGAGCAGACTTCGTGACCGCCTTGCCCGGCGTCGAGTTGCTCCAGGCTCAGCAGGGTCATTTCACTCTTTGAGGTTTCTCTGGAAGCCTCCCCCTCATCACCTCTGCCTGACTCTTCCGCTCGAAGTGCCACATCTACCGTGGCGCTGAAGCGAGACGGGTGAAGTCCAGCGCGTACACATCCATTGAGGGCCTCAGTCCCTGATCCGGCAGAGGGAAGGTTGTCCCCACACCATGATTTATCCCGCACCGGCCAGGGACATCACCCGGTCCGGGAAAGCATCAAAGGTACTTTGCGGTGCCTCCACGCGGGGGTGATCCCACGCGATCAGCCGCACCTCCACCACATTCCGACGGGAGTCGATCACCAGGTGCTGCCCACGGAACCCGTCGTGACGGAAGCCCACCTGCGGGCCACGCGAGACCGTCACCCACGACACCCCCGAAGGAACCTGGGAGGCGTCAAAGCCTCCTGCGCGGTCAACCGCAGCAGGTCGGCCGAACCGACATCCTCACAGACACAGCGGCGCAGCGCCGCCAACTGAGTTGCTTCCATGCCCGCTTCAGCTAAGGCTTCCACGTGTGATTCGTTGACGGTGTAGCGCGTCCACTCGTACAGCACCCACCACAGCAGTCCGATCTGCCCCGTGACCGGTGTGGCCGGCCGGGTGCTTTCCTCCAGCCACTCCTGGGAGATCAGCTTCTCTCCGCCCTGTAAGGCCAGCTGACCCAGGCGCGCGAGATCACTGGCGCGAAGCCCGAGACCTGCCATGCCGTGCGGGGTGCCCGCCGCGTCACGCTGCCACGACCAGTCCTCGATCCCCAAGGGCCCGAACAGCTCAGCGCGGGCGAAGTCATCTGCCTTCATTCCGGTAGCCCGCTCCAGCACGCCGCAGATCAGGTTCACGGCTTTGTTGTTGTACGCCAAACGCCTTCCCGGCTCATGGTCCAGTTCAGCGCACAGGGCCAGCTGCACAAAGTCCGGGCTGGGATAGAGTTCCTCGCCAGCGTTCAGGGCGTTCTGCAGGCCGCTGGTGTGCGTCATCAGGTGCCGCAGGGTGATGGCCTGCTTGCGCCCCTGCCGCCATTCGGGGAACAGCTCATGGATGGGCAGGTCCGCACCCGGCAGGAGTCCGAGGGTGACCGCACGGCCCACCAGCAGGCTAAGGACCGCTTTGGTGACGCTCATGGTCTCGATCGGTCGATCCCCCTGGCCGTCGAACACCTCGTCCAGCATCACCTGGTGATCGTTCAGGAGGACCAGGGCGCTGGAGTTCGTCTTCCGGGCCTCGTCGAGCAGGTCAGCAGGGGAATACACACAAACAGCTTAAGAGCGTGGGGAGTGAATGGTGGCCGCAACCTCGCACACGGTCCGGGGGGCAAGTCCGAAGTGAAGGACGGTCCCCAAAGGACTCTGTTCCATATCCGTTACCCGATATCCGTCGCCAGACCCCTCACAAAGGACAGACCATCTCCTCACTAGCCTCTGCCGCGGCTCATGGCTGTTCTGAACGTATCCAGCTCAGCACGCCTAAGCCAATCAGTAGAGCCAGGAGAGCAGCAAGTGCGAGCATCTCCTCGGCCAGGCTCAGCCCCACACCAATCAACGCACCGGCGATCAACATGCCCCACCATCCCTGCGTCCGGCTCATGCCTCCCAGTCTGCACCCACAGAAGGAAACCTGCAATCCTGGCCGCGTTCCGGACAGATTGGACGTGGTGCAGCTGCACCTGCACCATGGCTTGCTGTGTCTATGGCGTAAGGGCGCCAGCGACGCAGGAATGCGCAATCAGGTGGGTGGCGTGAGCAATGCGGTCACCCGTGAATCAAAGGAGTACTCTCCCAGGTCCACCGCCTGCAACGTCGGGAACGCCTCATGCCGCTGATTGAGCAGCAGGTTGAAGCTCTCCGGTCCGGTAATGCTTGCCACGCGCAGACCCAGACTGCGCCCGCTCTGGACCCATGCATCGCCGTACGCTTGCGTCTGCTCGTGAACCCGCACGTCCACGCTGGCGTCAGCGTCCTGAATCAGGGCGTCATCCACCTCCACGCGGTACAGCCGGTACCCGCTCATGTTGCGGTACACCCCGGCGTAATTGAGCAGTTCCAAGGCGGCGAGCGCCGCGTGTTCCGCCAGGTACGTGACATACACGCCGCTGGTGTTCCAGCGACCCTTGGCTCCGCTACTGGTCAGCGGGTTGGGGCGTTGCTGGAGAGCCAGGCGGTGCACCAGGCGGTAGGCGATCAAAGAAAGGTCCCGTCGAGCATGCCGGTAATGAATTCCGTGACGTGACGCTCGCCGTAGCGGGTCTGATGAAGTTCCAGCGGACTCAGGTTGCCCAGGGCTGGGTTAGGCGCGGTGAACCATCCCACGGCGTCGTCACCAAAGACGGCCTGGGCACGGTCGAGGTTCTGGCTCAGGCTGTGAATGCGGTCGAGGACGTCCGGGTTGACAGGTTCGTTCTTGGAGGCGGTGCTGCGGCTGACGCCCAGCACGCGCGCGGTCGTTTCGTGGTTGGTGGCCATCAGGCGACTCACGCGCTGGGTGAGTTCCTTGAGGGTAGGCACGGAGGTGGGGAGAGGTTGACCACGCAGCAGGAGGGGGGTCAGTACGGCCTCGGAATCCTGCAGTCCGGTGAGGACAGTGAAGGTGTGCTCGGGCCAGGGGTGGGTGGTCATGGCGGGTTCCTCCAAGATCAGCATAGTCCAGTTCTGGACATATTATTGTCCATTAGTATACAGGTCGATGGAGGATGGATTGACCGCGTTCAGGAAGGCAGGCCAGCAGCAAATCGTGCTGATCAGCCAGGAGGATGGTCTGGTCCCGCAGCGGAAAAGCCATCTCACCCTGGCCTCGTCATGCCCATCTTCGTGAAGTGAGGCGCGTAGCACCCTACGCCGGAATGCCGACGCCCGGTGCCCGGACCCGCGGCATGCTGAAGCGAATGGTTGCCCTCACCGCACATGACCGCCGTCCCGAAGACCTGCCCATCCTCTACCGCTGGATGCATGCCGAAGCGCACCTGCACCCGCACCCACGCGCCACCTGGCCCTGCTGGCCCTCACTACCACCAGCGGAGGCGTGGTCCAGGCAGCCACGCCTCCCACCATTGAAGCCGCCATGCGCAACTTGAGTGACACACATGCGCCCCATCACCGTGAAAGCCATGAGTGCCTCAGGACGAGAACACACATGCTCGTAAGACCCCAGCGCGGAAGGTCAAGCACACTTCTCCGCCCTGAAACGAGTCAGATAACCGGGTGAACCGAGGAAGGGCAGCCTGCAGGCTGCCCTTCCTCGAGGTTTCAGTGGTTTACTGAATCAGTGGTTTACTGAACGGGAACGATCTTGTCGATTTCGGCCGTGCCCTTGTAGCTGGTCTGGGCGTTCAGCCAGCCCTTGAGCTGCACGCGGTAGCTGCCGGCGGCGGGGTTGGGGATCACGACTTCCTCGGCGACGCTCGCACCCTGGGCGCTCGAAGCGATCAGCTTCCCGGTGATGTCGTAGACGTACAGGTCCAGATCGTAGGCGGGGTTGCCCCAGTCGGTCTTGATCCTGACAGCGGAGGCGCCGGTCGGCACAGACACGGTGTGGTTGTGCTCGGCGGCGATCGGCGTACCGTCCACAGCAGTGCCAACCGTGCCGGTCCAGCTGGTCAGCGGCGAGGTTTCCACGGTGGTGCGGGTGCCGGCGGTGCTGGCAGCCTTCTCGACTGCGGCGTAAGCGTTGGCGTAGCCTGCACCCACTTCGTGCTTCTGAAGCTGGCGGATCTCGCCGCTCACGGTGTACATGGGGTTAGCAGTGCTGGTCACAGCTTCCAGCACGCCGTCCAGGTTGAGGCTGGGGTTGACTTCCAGCATCAGGGCGGTCAGGCCGCTCATGTGCGGGGTGGCCATGCTGGTCCCGGAGATCGAGGAGTACATCGGCTCGGGGCTCAGGCCATCCTTACCCAGGTAGGGCTCGACGATCGGGCCGCTGGTGGCGCGGGCCGCCACGATGTTCACGCCGGGCAGAACAATGTCGGGGAAGTGGAACTGGTCACCGGGAATGCCGCGGCTGGAGAAGCTGGCCAGTTCGCCGGGAACGCCCTTGCGCAGACGGGGGTTGGCCACGTTCATGGTGTTTTTGGCGTGGCCGGCACCGACGCTGATCACACAGGGGCTGGCGCTGTAGGGATTGAGCGTGTCGTTGTTCGGGCCGCTGTTGCCGGCAGCGAAGTTGACGATCATGCCGAAGTCGTAGGCGCGCTTGGAGGCGATGCTGATGGGGTTGTACGGCGCGAAGTGGCTGCCCGAGGTGCCCCAGGAGTTGCTGATGA
The DNA here is from genome assembly GCF_014647655.1 of Deinococcus malanensis. Taxonomy (NCBI): domain Bacteria; kingdom Thermotogati; phylum Deinococcota; class Deinococci; order Deinococcales; family Deinococcaceae; genus Deinococcus; species Deinococcus malanensis. Next base: position 7 of record NZ_BMPP01000038.1, on the reverse strand, counting down.
TGCGCAC